>CAZGYL010000641.1:0-3428 GCA_964529985.1 uncultured Planctomycetia bacterium
TTCCGACCTCCCGGCAGGCACGGGCGATAATGCTGCGCTTTTCCTCCCCCGGCGCGCTCTCGCGGAGAAAGCGGTCGGTGTTCTCAACCATCACGATTGTGCCGTCAACCAGCATGCCGATCGCAATGGCAATGCCTCCGAGCGACATCAGGTTGGCCGATATCCCGAAGTAGGCCATCGCTATGAAGGCGAAAAGTACGGAAAAAGGTATTACGAGGACCACTGCCAAACTCGGCCGCAGCGCTCCCATGAAAAGAAAGAGTACGATGATCACAAGCACAATTCCCTGAAGAAGCGCGCTGCTTACCGTATGAACCGAAGCTTCGACGATATCCCGCTGCTGGTAGTAGGGCACAATGCGGACGCCCTTCGGCAGAATCTTGTTGATCTCGGCGATTCTCTTCTCTACGCGACTTATCACGCTTGAGGCGTTCGTGCCGTAAAGCTTCACAACCATGCCGGCCACAACCTCGCCCTCGCCGTTTCGAGTTTGAAGGCCCCGGCGGATCGCGCCCCCGATCTGCACTTGCGCGACGTCTTTGAGGTAAATAGGCCGTCCGTCCGAGGTCTTTACAACGATCTTCTCAAGATCTCCAATGCCTCCCGCAAGCCCAACGGATCTCACAATGAACTGCTGCCCGTTCCTCTCAATGAACTGTGCGCCTATATTCAGGTTGTTCTCCTTGATCCTCTCCATGACCTCCTGCAGCGTAAGGTCGTAGCGCAGAAGCGCCATAGGATCGACAACCACATGGTACTGCTTCTCAAAACCGCCGATCCCAAGGACCTCCGTGACCGCGGGGACCGTCCTCAGATTGAATTTCACGACCCAATCCTGAATGGTTCTGAGTTCTTCGAGCGAGTACTTCCCTGTCGTGTCCTCCAGGTAGTAAAACAGGATCAAGCCCATGCCGGTGGAAATCGGCCCCATTTGAGGGTCGCCGAAACCCTCAGGTATCTCCTCGCGGGCTTCCGAAACGCGTTCGTTGACAATCTGCCTGCAGAAGTAAATATCCATCGAATCGTCGAAATAGATATTCACAACGGACAGCCCGAAGTTCGAGACACTGCGGATCGTCTTTACCCCCGGCAATCCCGTCATGGCGGCCTCAACCGGGTAGGTCACGTATTTCTCGACTTCCTCAGGCGCCAAGCCTTCTGTAACCGTGAAAACCTGAACCAAATTGGGCGAAACATCAGGGAAAGCGTCCACAGGAAGCCGCAGGTAGCTGAGGTATCCGGCCCCCATGACCACAAGAAGGGTCGTAATGACCAGAAGGCGGTTCCGCAGCCCCAGATCGATTATTCTTTCGATCATGCCCTTCTTCTCCTTATATCAGTGAGCGTGACCGCCGGTGAAAGAGGCCTTTTGAAGCTCGGCAAGAAGTGTAAATCCACTTCGCGCTACATAGCGCTCTCCGGCCTTAAGACCTTGGAGGATTTCTATGTTTCTGCCGTCACTGCGCCCCAGCTTTACTTCGCGCGGTTGGAAGCCATCGGGAGTCTCAACAAATACCACGGTACGGCCAGCCAGATTCAAGATAGCCGAACTGGGGACAACGATCTCCGCCTTGCGGCGCTTGACCGTCACGTATCCGGTCACAAACATACCGGGCCTCCACCGGCCGTCTTCGTTCTCGAGCACGACGCGCGCTGTTGCGGTCCGCGTGGCTTCACCCACTATGGGGCTTACATAATCGATCTTTCCCCGAGCTTCCGCTCCTATTGCATCCGCCTTTATCAGCGCCTCCTGCCCTTCCCGAACCACGCCCAGGTCTTTCTGGTAAACCGTCAAGTAGCACCACACAACGCTGAGATCCGCAACCACAAAAAGCTCGGTGTCCCTGCCCACCACCTCGCCGAGCGTGACATGTTTCTTGACGATCGTGCCGCCGAAAGGCGCCCTGATCTTGTAAACGGCGAAAGAATCCTCAGGTGCTTTATGGAGCGCCCTGACGGCTTCTTCGTCCAGCCCCAAGGCATAGAGCTTGTTCTTGGCTGAAGTAAGCCTGATACGCGCTTCGGCCAGAGCCTGCTTGGCGTCCAAGTATTCCCGCTCCGAATTGATCTTCTCCTTCCACAGGCGCTCTTCGCGCTCAAAGTTCGCCTGAGCCAGTGAAAGCCGCTCAACCGCGGCAAGATAAGCGGCTTTGGCTTCGGCAAGCTCCCGGCTTTCTATAACAGCGAGTACTTCTCCGGCTTTAACCGATTCGCCCAACTTCTTGTACACCCTTGCGGCGATTCCCGAAACCGGAGAGACAAGGTGGGCCAGAGTGTCGGCGTCGGGAACTATCTCACCGGGGAGGGTTGTGCGGATCTCCAAAGTCCCCGGACCTGCAGTCCGCAGCACGACGCCGAATTCCTGCCTCTCTTCTTCGCTCAGCCGAACCGCACGAACGCCTCCATGAAGCCCGTGCTCCTCTTCGTCATGTTCGTCGTGCTCCCGAAGTTCGGCCTCCGGCTCTCCGGGAGGCAGGAGTCTTGCTTTCCACTGGAGGAACGATCCGATCGCAACTCCGAGAACGACCGCTCCGAGAACGCTTGAAATCAAGAAAACACCTGAACGTCTCATTGTAGCGACCTCCTTGAAAACTTTCACAAGTCGTCTTTTTTCTGCTTGCGTAATTCACTGAGAGTGCGGCCCAAAAGCCCCTCAAGCCTGGCGCGCGCCGAGTGGTATGCCGAAAGCGCGCCCACATAGCGCGCGCGTGCTTCAAAGTACGTCCTCTGGGCATCCAGAACGCCCAAGTAATCCGTTTTCCCTTCCTGGTATGCACGCTGGGCGGCTTCGAAAGCCTCGCGCGCTCCGGGTAGTATTTCCTTCCTTAAAGCTTCAGCGCTTTCGTAGGCTGCAGAAAGAGCCTGGTAAGCTTCTACAGCGGCCGCATAAACTCTTGCCTCTACATTACGCCGTTCATAACGCGCCTTTGCCACTTCGAACTCTGCAGCCGAGATCGCCCCTTGGTTTCTGTTGAAAATAGGAATAGGCAGAGCAAACCCGAAAATAAAGCCTGCGCCGTCGGTTTCGTTGTAATGTCTCACACCACCGAAAACCGTGACATCAGGTATGGGTTTCACCTTTTCAAGCGCAAGCTGCGCGCGGCGCCTTTCAAGCTCCGCAGCCCACCTGGCCACAAGCGGATTGCTCTCAATGAACGCAAGGATGCGACTTCGCTCGGGAGGTGGTTCAATCTGCTCCAAGGCTCCCACCGCGCGCGTGAAGGCGGCCGCTTTGCCGCCCCACGTTGCAGCAAGCCTTATGCGCGCGGCCTTAAGGCGCTTGCGTTCCTGCATGAGCTGGGTTCGGCTTGTGGCAAGAGCCACAGAGGCTTTGGTCCGCTCGAGCGGCGATTCCCTGCCGGCCGCAACCCGCTTTGCAACTGCTTGAAGTACTTTCTCAGCAAGCTCAACCGTTTTCTCAAGCAGGC
>CAZGYL010000642.1:0-3410 GCA_964529985.1 uncultured Planctomycetia bacterium
TATCGCGGAATCCGTACTCGATTGCCTTAAGAAGAGCCTCTATAGCTTCTTTGCTTCTTCCCGAAAGGGCCATGGCGCACGCCATATTATAGTAAGCAAGCGAAAGGAGAGTTTTGTCCCGCCCCGCAAGCTTGATCGCCTTCTTGAATTGGTCTATCGCCTCTTCATACCTTTTGGCAAGCTGCAATGTAAAGGCCAACTGGTAACGCGCCTCGCGATCCTCTGGAAGCTTTTCCACAACCTGAAAGAGCAATGAGAGCGCTCTATCGATTTCTCCACGCTCGCGCAACTGGCGCGCGAGAATTATCAGTACGCGAAGCGCCTGCGGTGACCAGTGCCTCGGCAAAGGGCCTTCAATAGCTTCGAGTGCGAAAAGCTCCTCCGCCGCGCGCCTGCGGACCTCCTCGGACTTGCCTGATTTGCGGATCCGCTTCAGAAGCCAGATCGCATCTTCCCCGCCTATACGCTTCCACAGCGAAACGAGGTGGACCTGTTCCCTCCAGGAAAGGGCCTCCCACCCCTCCATGGTAAGCCCTGTACGCGCTCTGAGTTCAGGCCAAACCCGCCACTTGACAGACCGCTTCAGGAGCGCGAGTTTTGCTGAGTCAAGACCTTTCACCGCGCCGGGTTTAAGCCCGTCCAGGTAACGCTCGGCGGCTTCGCCGAGGAAAACAAGCTCTTCTTCGGCACGGCGTCGCACAAGCGTTGAAGGGGAAGAAAGGCAATCGTTCAAGGTGCTCTTCAGGTGTTCGGCCAAGAGCCGGCCCGCTTCGGGCTCACCTGCTTTTCGCAACAGGACAGGACCTACGAAGTAACGCACCCTGTCGAACAGGGCCTTTGAATCGGGAATGCGCCAGTTTTGGGCTGCTTCGTCGAGCAATTTTCCCGCCTCCTTTGCAACGCCAAGCGGCGCGCAAACCTCAAGCCGGCGCAACAAAGGCCAGACAGGAGGCCCGAACGAACGGAGCTTCCCTGCTATCTCATTCACCCGTTCAGTGTTGCGTCTGTCCGGGGCCGGGGTCACCGCTGCACGCCAAGCCTCAACAACAGGCCACACCGCTTGGCGGAAGACCGCCTCCAGGTGAAACTGAATCTCGCGCTCCTCCTCTTCAAGGAGCAGTCTTGCAATATCCCCGGCCCTATCCGCACCGAGATTTACAAGCTTTTGAGCAGCGATTTCCCGGCCCACAGGGTCGCTTCCCCGCAAGGCCTCCAGCAATTCAGCGAACTGATCCTTCGAAGCCGTTCGACGTACGGCCGCAGCGGGGACGCCCGTGCCCAAAAGCAGGCTACTCAAGATAAAGAACGTCGGGAACCTCAGCCTCCGCCCCATTCCACTTCTCCTTAAGCTCCTCTTTGTCGAGGGCGTAAAGAGGACTGATTTCATAAGTACCCCTAACGGCCCCGTCGGGGCTGCGGGGGATACGGCCCCCTGCAGCCTCAAGCCACCGGGCGTATTTCAGGGAAAGAGCCCGCCTGCCCGCCTCAAGAAAACGCGCTCCGACCCTGCCTGAAAGCGGGAAGAATTCTTCAGCTCTTTCAGCCTCAAAAAGCACCCATGAAGAGGCCCACCTGAAAGAATCGAACACGTAGCACTCAAAACGAAACGCATTGCACTTGGTGGGCTGAATGCGCCTGCCTTTACGATCTATGCAACGCACTCTCTGCTCAACGCAATGGTACGGCAAACGCTTGTCCTCCCGCTCCCACTTCGAGATGAACGACATGCTGAAAATGTGTGTCCCCGTATTCCCCCACGCAAAAAGCAGCTCGCCGGTTTCCGGATCCTTTTTCGCCCGCAACTCGGGGGAAACTTCCGAGTACTCCACAACCACAAGCGCCCGGCCGCGTTGTGCAAAAATGCCCACCCGTTCATCCGGAGATTCCCTGCGGACCGCTTTTGCCGAGACTTCGGCATTTCGCTCCTTGTGGAGCCCAAGGAAAACCGGATCAGCCACCTGCACCAGCGGGTTGTCAATATGGAAGTAAAAGACACATTCCACAGAGCGGTTTTCCAGGAACGACCTTAACTCAGGCCGCTTCAGAAGCTCAACCGCTCCGCCGTGGCCGTTCGGCGCCATCGCGATCTTGCCCTTGTCCGCCATAAGGATCTTCCCACGGCGGTCTACAACCGGAAGACGCGGCTGGTCGACAAGTAAGACCGAACCTTGAGGAAGAGTAAAGAAGCGGTGCTCTTTGAGAAAAGCCTCAAGCTCCCTGCGGGTCTCGGGGCTTGTCATGATCACAAAGGGCACCTGGACGTGATAGCGCCGGTTCAAGGCAAGAACTTTTTCAGCATGAAGCTGAAGGAGGGTCTTCTGCGAGACCGGCCCGACCGGAGCAAGGCCGGGAGCGCCTTCAGCAGCCCCGGCCGGTGACGTACCCCCTGCAGCCATAAATACCGCGACCTTCCCGGCTGCAAGAAGCTCCTCACCGACCTTCCGCCACCTCGGAATGTCACCCTCGGTGCCGCCAAGAAGGACCGGTTGCACCGGCTCAGGGGGGCCTATCTCCACCTTTTCCTGACCCGCCCCTTTCACATGGCTCTTGACCAAGTGAGCGAGCAGTTGGAAATCGATCTCTCGGATCTGATCGAGCAGGGCTCGCTGCTCTGACGGATCCAACTCGCTCCACCAGGCAAAAAGGTGCTCCTGGCCGGCCTCGCAGGCCTTTGCAACCAGGACCTGAGCAGCTTCCGACGCAACCTTTATCATAGGGCGGCACGCTCCGGGGGTCCGCCTTCCGTCCGCCGGCCGGCTCGGCGCTTCCGCAGCACCGCGAAACCCGGCGTTCAGGTCGCCGAAGGATTACCCCGGCCTTCCGAATCACAGCGTTGCCGGTAAACTGTTGAATCCTACGGGGCCTTTCCGGGAGCTGTCAACCGACGCCCGGCTGCAGGACGGAAGAAGCTGATGACCAAAAAGCTCAACAAAGCTGAAAAAAGCGCCCTGGCAGGCCTTCTGGATCAGGCGGTGGCTGAGGAAGGTAGGGATCTGACCTCCGAGGCCCTGATACCCGAGCAAGCTGAAGGCCGGGGCCGTATCGTCTCAAAGAGCAGGTGTGTACTTGCAGGGCTTCCGGTTGCAAGAGAAATCTGCGACCGGTTCGCCCTGAGCTTTCAAAGCGAACAAGCTGAAGGAAGCGTTCTCCAGCCCGGCTCAACGGTTGGGACGGTCCAAGGCGGACTGCGGGATCTTCTGCGTTGCGAGCGGATCCTGCTTAATTTCCTCTCAAGGCTGTGCGGCATTGCAAGTCTGACGAGACAATACGTGGAGGCCTTCCACCCTGTTGCGGTTTTCGACACCAGGAAAACCACGCCCGGCTGGAGGCTTCTGGAGAAGTATGCTGTGAGGGTCGGCGGGGGCTGTAATCACCGCATGGGGCTCGGTGACCTTGTCTTGATAAAGGAC
>CAZGYL010000643.1:0-3409 GCA_964529985.1 uncultured Planctomycetia bacterium
CTCTTCCGATCTGGTCGTGCTTGCCGGCTGTGCACTTCTTGCGGACGGCTTCCTGTTGAGTCGTTTCGGCGGCCAAGCGTTTTTGGGTGCGGTTGCGGAGGCCGCCGGCGCCGTTGTCCTGTTTATCCCGTTGGGTCGCCGCGCGATTGAAAGCCTCCGTGAAGGCAAGAGGCGCATGGATGAGCTGGTCGCGCTTGCCGTGCTGGCGTGCTTCGCCCTCGGAGATTACACCACCGCCGGCGTTGTCGCTCTCCTTATGCTTGCAGCGGTCGCGTTTGAGGAACACACGGCATCGGGCGCTTGGACCGAGGTGGAATCATTGCTTCGCCTGGCGCCTCAAAAAGCCCGCAGACTCAAGCCCGACGGAACGCTTGAAGAAATCCCGGCGCACGAGCTGAGGGCCGGTGATCTCGTGCGCGTTCTTCCGGGTGACACCGTCCCCGCCGACGGAACGATCAAGGAGGGAAGCTCGGCCCTTATAGAAGGTAGTATTACGGGCGAATCGCTCCCGGCCGACAAAACCGTGGGGGACCCGGTGTACGCAGGCACAGTGAACTGCACAGGCCCCTTGACGGTCGTTGTAGATAAAGTGGGACCGGATACAACGCTCGCCCGCGTGAAGGAACTTATCCTTAGCGCGCGGCGCGAAGGGGCCTCAGGCGGAGGGCTGCTGGACGGACTGGCGGGTTGGTATCCGCCTGTTGTCGTCATGGTCGCAGCGCTTGTGGTTTTTCTAACCGACGACTGGAGCCGCGCGATCGGAACGGTGGTCGCTTCGTGTCCTATCGCACTTGTTTTGGCACTTCCCAGTGCGACTGTTGCCGCGCTTGCAGCCTGCTACCGGAAGGGCCTGCTTGTAAAGAAACCGCGGAACTTGGAGTTGACAGCCGATATCGACACCCTGGTTATCGACAAGACCGGAACGCTCACCTTCGGGGACCTGGAAGTCGTGAGTTGGACGGCGGCTCCGGATATGGACGAAGAAGAGGTGCTTCAGGATGCGATCGCGGTTGCGAGGCAATCGCGGCACCCTGTCTCCAGGGCGTTGGTTCAATGGGCTGCAGAACGTGGAATAGAAGGCCGCTCCGGAGCCTCCAGTGTGCGCGAAGAACCGGGACGCGGGCTTGTCGGGCAGGTTGAGGGAAGGCAAGTGAGGCTGGGGAGGCCCGATTTCCTTGAAGCTGCAGGAATTGATTTGAGTCCGCTTCAGGAATCGCTCGCCGAACTTGCCGGCTACTCGGTACTTGCGGTGGCTGTAGATCGAAAAGCGGCGGGGCTGGTCGCACTTGCCGACCGCATCAGGCCCGAAGCGCGGCAGGCTTTGGAAGAGCTCCGTTCAATGGGTGTCGAGAGGATTTTGATGGTGACGGGCGACAGGCCCGAAGTCGCCGGGAAACTGGGCGAAGAAGTCGGCGTGAAGGAAGTTGTGGCGCCTTGTCTTCCGGAGGAAAAGCTCAAGCTGGTTGAGGATCTCAGGCGTGAAGGCCGCTGCGTCATGGTTGCAGGTGACGGAGTAAACGATGCTCCTGCGCTTGCTTCAAGCGATCTGGGGGTTGCGCTCGGATCCGGGGCCACCGACATCGCACTTGAAACAGCGGACGTTGTCGTTGTAAAGGGCGACTTGCGGAGCCTGCCAGCTTTTCTTCGTGTGGGAAGGCGGCACAGGCAGGTTCTCATACAGAATCTGCTTGTGGGAGTGGTACTGATCTTAAGCGGCGTTTCGCTTGCGGGATTCGGATACTTAACGCCCATAAGCGCTGCTTTTCTACAGAATTTCGGAGCCCTGGCCGTTTTGCTCTCAAGTGCGCGCCTGGTGGGAGGCCGGGAAGATGAAGATCGCGGTTGAACTTGTAGGGGTGACAAAAATTTTCAGAGATTTTTGGGGCAGGGCTCGAGTGCAAGCTCTCAGGGATGTAGATCTCGCCGTACCGAAAGGCAGCATCGTCGCTTTGCTCGGGAGAAACGGGGCCGGGAAAACGACGCTCATGCAGTTGTGCCTGGGACTGTTGGAGCCCACTTCAGGCAGGGTCATGGTCTTGGGCGGTTCTCCGGCTGACCGAGAGGTCAAAGCACGCCTGGGTTACATGCCGGAGGAATCTACGCTGCACGCTTTTCTGACGGGACGTGAGACACTGCGTCTGCACGGAGGTCTATGCGGGCTGCCGCGTGATCAGGCCGAAGCGCGCTCTGAGTATCTTCTGAGCAAGGTCAAATTGATCGAAGCTGCGGACAGGCCCGTTCGGGAATACTCCAAGGGCATGGCCCGCAGGCTTTGCCTCGCGCAAGCTTTGATCGGCGATCCCGAGTTGCTGGTTCTGGACGAGCCGACAAGCGGTTTGGATCCTTTCGGAGCGCATCTGGTCAAAGACCTGCTGCTTGAGCTCAAATCCATGGGGCGCACGATTTTCCTTTCAACTCATCTTCTGGGGGAAATAGCCCAGGTGGCCGATCAAGTCGCCGTGCTTGAGTCCGGAAGGCTCCTTTGCGCCGGAAGCAGGGAGGAGTTACTGCGGGGAGACAGGTGGGAGATCATCGCCGATAACCTTCCTGAGCACTTGATCCCGAGGTTGGAAGGGCTCCTGCGGCTTGCAGGAGCGCGCAGGGTTGCTGTGCGTCGTGAGGCGCGGAGTCTGGAGGAGTTCTTCCTCGAAGCGGTGACAACAGGCGCGCAGAGATGGCAGGAACGTTCACGCTGACACTCCTCGCCCTCAAGGAACTGTTCCGTTCCCGCGGATTCGTAATCGGAAGCGCGGTTTACCTTGGAGGTTGCATGGCTCTGGCCTTTCTGCCCGGAGGTGGAGGGCCCGGGCTTGATGCAGTGAAGTTCTATCTGAGTTTGGGGTGGTTCCTCTGCTATGCTTTCGGCCTCGGGGTGGGGGTGTTTTCGCCCGTCCGCAGTTTCGCCAGGGATCAGGAGGAACGACTGAACCTTTTGCTCGGCACTCGTCCGGTTCCCGCGCTCAGCGTGCTTTTGGGAAAATTTCTTGCGTCGTTATGCGCCGGAGCGGTTGCTCTTCTTGCAGGCTGTTTGGTCTTGTACGCCGGCACGGCGACTGTTGCGGCCCGCCGCGGTGTGAGCCTTTCGGAAATTCGTGGCTGCAGGCCTTATGATCTGCCGCCGCGGGCGGTCTCACCGCTGGCGGTGGATTCGCTGGCCCGCGAACTTGCGCGTGATACGGCTTTCTTGGAACGCTACGGCCGGGAAGGAGTCAGGCGCATAGCGTTGAGGAGTCTTTCTGTATGGCGTGTCGGAGCCGGCGAATCGATCACGGTTAAGTGGAGCGGTTTGCCTCCAGGTGTTGAAGGAACTTACCTTCGTTTTACACCGCGCATATATCCGCCGTGGTCCGATGCCTATGTGAAAGTGACTGCAGGCGGACGCACGATCGAAAGGCGACTGCGCACTTCA
>CAZGYL010000644.1:0-3357 GCA_964529985.1 uncultured Planctomycetia bacterium
TGCTGCATCGACAAGCCCCCGCTCGCGCGCCTGTCTGACGTCAAGCGCTTGTCCCCGTACCAAGAGCGCGAGCGCTTCGGCCAAACTGCACCTTTCAACGAGCAACCATAGGGTTTCCCCCGGCGGGATCAGTCCTTCGCTTACCTCCGGAAAATGCAGCCTGGTATCCAGACCGGCGACAACTGCATTGCAGGCAACCGCAAGCGACGCCGCAGGCCCTGCGAGATATCCGGAAACAAGCGCTGTTACACGCTGCGGGTGCGCTTGCAGGCGTCTCTGAAGATCGCCCCACCGGAGTGCTTCCTCGCGGGTCGTCACGCATTGTTTGTCCGAAGGGTCCACAGCGCGCAGGTCGATTACAAACGCACTTCGCTCTACGCGCTGCAGGGCGGCCTGAAGCGGTTCTCCCTCCGCAGCAGGCTCCAGAACGGGTACGTCGTTCGGCCCCGGAGAGATCTTCCACCTGGTCTTCACTTTGCACTTGCTCCCTGCACCACAGCGCCGCCGCAAAGTCCTCCGCTTCCGGCTGCAGCAATACCCACCTCCCCTGCTTTGAGCATGCCTGCAAGCACAAGCAGGTGTCTGATCATTGTGGCCCCGCCCACATCGCCGAACGCTAGAGCGCCGCCGCGGCGGTTAAGTTTCCTGCGTGCCTCGGCCCCCAACACCCGAAGCGCTGCAAGCACATGGCTTGCGGAACGCTCATGGAGTTCCAGGGCCGAAAGGCGCTCAAGCTCAAGGCCGCCTAGGGCGCAAAGCCGCTTCACACCGCAGGCCAAGGCCACTTCTCCTTCAGGAACGCCCCAAACTCCCCAGCCGGTGATAACCGGATCAGGACAGGGACCTTCAAAGCGCTCCAGCAGGACGCAGGCCGCCCCGTCTCCCGGAAGCGCGATCGTACCGTGCGTGATCAAACCTGCGGCCTCGGCACGCACGGGAGGAAAAGCCGCAAAAAGACGCTCACTTGCTTTTTCCCTCACGGCTTGATCGCGGTGTACGAATCCCTCGTAGTCGGGAGGCACGGCAACCGGAAAGATTTCCTCCTCAAGGCGGCCTTCCTGCCTTGCTCGAAGAGCCGAAAGGTGACTTTCGATCGCCACCGAGTCAAGCTCCTGCCGGGAAAAACCCCAAGAAGCCGCAACTTCTTCCGCTTCATAACTCAGGTGAAGTTGCGAATCAGGATCAGTGCTTGTGCGGTCAAGAAGCGACTGATCCTCAATGCGCCGTCCCATTGTGCAAGAAGCCGAATCAGCGCCCACAAGAAGGACGGTGCGCGTTTCGGGATCAGCGCGCGCAAGGGCGAGAAATGGTGCAACCGCTCCTTCCGTGACCGTAAAGGCCAAGCTCTTTCCCTTCAGTCCCAAAAGCCTGCTCAGCACCCGTGCGGGATAAGGAGGGAATATCTCAGGTACGCTGGTACACAAAAGCAGGGAATCGACCTCCCGCGGATCGACCTCCAGGCGGCTCAGGAGCTCTTCAACCACCTGGCGGGCGAGATCGAAAGGTCGAAGCGCCGCAAGCGAACCTTTCGCCCTGCCGAAAGGCGTGCGCAATGCGCCGCGGATCCTCCACCCGGACACTGGAGTTTTTTCCTGCGGCATCGCCTCCCTGAGCTCCCTCACCGAATCGGGCGGTAAACCCCGCCGTGTTCTGCACTGAGCTGTTTGAGAAATGTTTCTTCAGCTCCGGGAAAGCCCAGAGTGAAGATGCGCACTCCGCGGCGGAAATTAAGAACCTTCACCCTTTTTATTATCTGCTTAATGAGTTTGGGCGCGTCGGGAGGCAATCCCGGTCCGTAGGTCCCCTGGTGGGTCGGAGCACCGTCCGTTATGAGGTAGATCGTATCGACTATCGGATCTTGAAACGCGTACTCAAGAGCCAAGTCCGTGACCGTTATCCCCTCAGGCCTGAGATCATCAATAAAGGACAAAGCCGCCTTCTTGTTCGCCGGTGAAGCCGGAACCACATGATCCTTCCAGCACTTCACCGTGCTTGAGAAGGCGATCACGTTGAATGATTTATCTTCCGGAAGTTTCTTGATCACGTTCTTGAGTTCCTTTTTGGCACGCGTGATCCGCATTCTTTCCTCGTCAATGAAAGGTGCGCCCGGTCCGCCCACGGCTCTTGTCCGCGGCCCGGTTCTTGCACCGGGAGGCGGCGGATCGGTCGTTTCCATGCTGCCCGAGACATCGAGGATGAAAATTATGTTCTTCCCGACAAGATCAAGCCCGAAAAGAAAGGTCCTTGACTGATCCTTTTGCTCTTTTTCGATCCGGTTCGGATCAATGGCTTCTCCGTGGTGTTCCAAAAGTCGCCGGTACTGCGAAGGTGAGCTGAGGCTGTAGCCGCACAATCGGGTAAGGGCTTCCTGCAGGGCGATCGGAACGCGCTGCCACTCGGGCCCGCGGTACGAAAGGCTTTTGCCTCTCGACCGGCGCGACCGCTTGCGCGGAAGAAGAGTCGGACGAGGGGGGCCCAGTTTCTTCTTGACCCGCTCCCAGCAGTCGATCAGAGGTTCGATCGCCCGCTTATCCTTACTTCGGCCGAGCGTGTAAATCGCCTCTCTGAGAACTACGGGGTGTTTCTCGCGCTTGAGCACCTCGATACACAGCGCCACATGATCAACTCTCGGATTCACGCGCGCCCCGGCGATAAGTATCAGCCGCGCGCCCCAGCGCCTGCTGCGCAGCACAAGTTTTGGAAGAGCAACAAGCACCTCCCGATCGGTCATCCCTGCGATAGCGCGCGCAGCGGTCGTATACAAGCTGAATCTGTCCTCCTGATAAAGCGTTCCCTCGGGAAGGTCCTCAACGGCCGCATAGCAATCGAGCAGGACTTCAAGGGCATCAAGGGTGTTTTCCCTCCCCAGGCGCTCGAAGCCGGCAAGAAGAGCCGGCACGTCCCGACTCTTCAGAGCCGAAGCAAGCTCGCGTGCGAGCCTGTCGACTTCGACATCTCCTGCGGTAAGTACGAGAACAAGAAAGCACGTCGCCATTTCTGCAGCCTCCTGAGAATCTCCCGCTCAAAAGCCTCTGCGGGCGGCCGCCGTTTCTACTTCTCCGCATCAAACTCGATTTTACGCACTCTCTCTCGCGTTTGCTCGCTTTTATATGACCGTGCGTGATACGTAGACACCCCTCCGCCGCCCGATACCCGCGTTAGCGGGCCCATCCCCCCCTTCCCCAATCTAGCGGGTGCGGAATGCTTGCTCCGAGAAAAGACGCGAGAAGAGGTAGTCTTTGGGGACCTGCGTAAGAGTTTAAGCGCTTGGTCGCCGTAGAACCCTCGACGGGATAGCGCTTCTCGCGTCTTCCCTCCTCGCGCATTCCTTAAGAAGGGGGGGACGGGAGGGGGGGT
>CAZGYL010000645.1:0-3352 GCA_964529985.1 uncultured Planctomycetia bacterium
CGACATTGGTCTTTCGCAGTCTTGACCGCGAACGAGAAAAAGATTCTACGAATCACGCACACTTATTTAAGTTCAGTGGAGGAAATCCGGTGCTCCGGCGTACGATTTCCTGCAGGGAGGAAAGCTCTTGCAGCTCAGCGTGTCGGCTGTAGGATCGGGGCCGCAGCGCGAAGCAGGCTGAGGTATGGTGGTTTGCGCAGCGAAGAGATGGCTCAGAAGAAAGACCGCATCGGATAGATCCAGCGCGCCGTCGTCGTTTGTGTCTGCGGCATCAAGGCAAGGAGGGAATGCACCGAGAGCAAAGAGGTATTGCAGGATAAAGACGGCATCGGCGATGTCGGCGACTCCGTCTGCGTTTGCGTCCGCGCGCCTGAAAGATTCTTTCGGAATTTGAAATTCAACAGTTACGCTCTCTATAAAAGGGCTTCCGTCCACCTGGAGCCTCAGAACATGGCGTCCGGGGCTGATCCTGCGCCTGATAACCGCTTCGGCGGTGCGGCCGCGGTCCCGCGATCCGTCCAAAGCAGCTTCGCTGTTCCAGGTGGTTTCGTCTTGAGGATCGTCGAGGTCAAGAAGAAGGCGCGCATCGTCATCGTCTGCCCCTTGGCGTGCGCTGCCCTTGAGCTTGAAGACCACTTCCCGCGTGCGGCTTCCGCTCAGGCGGAAAGGAAAGCTCCTCCACACACCGTAATAGGGCCCGACGTCTTTTTGGAGAGGAGGTGTTTTTCGGCCGATCGTTATCGTGAAAGGTACGGTCGGCTCCTCGGTACGTCTCGGGGGAGCAAGCTTATAGCTTGCAGCCTCTGCAAGATCAGCCATAATGCGCGATTCCTGCGGTGCACCGTCGATATTCCAGCCGTCGCACCAGGCGCACCACCTGTAGAAGCAAAGGGATCGGATAATGGGTTTCCCTTCAACGATCGCTTCGTTATGGTTCCACCTGTCTATCTCCAGGAGGACCGTCTGCACCCATCCTGCGTGGTATGTCTCAGAGGGCGCCTCCGGGTGGCCTCCTTTCCAGTAGTAATACCCGTTGCATTCCGTCACATAAACCGGAAGGTGCCGGAGGTTTTCAGGAATCCCTCTTTCGAGCCAATCCTTGTAGCAGAAGAAGCTCCAGTAGTTACCGTTCACCTTTTGAGTGCTGAAGACATCCTCACGCCGGTATCCCCGGGAGGTTACATGCAGGGCTATTCCGTCAAGGTCGCCTGAGGTGCTTATCGCAGTAAGCATGCGCCTCATGTAAGTTACATGGTCGATCGGCATGGCGTCATGTTCCGGCCCGGCGCCGTACGGCCCTGCAAAAGGTGCGAGCGCCTGAGGGATCACCTGATCGGCGGGTCTTACGGCTTTGATCCTGTTGTACACGCGGCGGAAACATTCGGCGTAATCTTCGGGCATAATAACGCGCCTGTACCCGCGCTGGTCCGCGGGCCACTCTCCCCAAAGATTCGTTTCGTTTCCGATCACCCAAATGTGGCAACCCCTTGAGGCGGCCGCAAAGTTGGCGCACCTTCGAGCGAAGTCATCCCAGTGCCGGGCCGGCGGGATCGTCCCACTGCTTCCGTAGCCGTTGTTCAACCTTGCGATTATCCGATACCCGCGGCCTGCAAGCGGCGTGTAGTCTTTGCCGGAGCGGTCGTTCGGGTCGTGCCCTATCGCTTCGGTTGCAACAACGGTTCCGCGTACACCGGCGGCCTCAAGCACCGAAAGAAAGCCGTCGGGCCTGGGATCGAAATCATGGATTCCGTAGAGAAATTCACCGCCTCGCGCTTGAAGCGCGCAAAAGAAAGGAGCGAGAGCAACTGCAATATGAAACCTGAGCACATTCCGGCAGGAGCTCATAAAAACCAAATCTACAGGAAAAAAGCCCTTCTGCCAATCGGCCGAAATGCGGCGCGGCTAAAGATCGCGGTCCGGCTCAGGTGGAGCGCTCAGAAAAGCAAGGGCTCCGGTCGGGCATACGGCGACACACTCAGAAGCTGTTTTTGTAAGGGCCTTGCTTATCTCTTCGTTGAAGGGAACTCCGATCCGCACCGAAAAGCCCCGTCCCACGAATGTGAGGCCCAAGGGCTCAAGGTTTCGTTCGGTGACCGCCACACAAAGGCCGCAGCTTATACACTTGCCCGGCTCGTAAACGACCCCGGCCTGCTGCCTGTATTGCTCGAAAGCGCGCCGCTCTCCCTTGAACCTGTTTTGTACCGCGCCGTAGGCCTGGGCGTACCGCCGCAGCTTGCAGCTTGAAGGCTTGCGGCAATCACAGTGCAGGCACCTTTGAGCTTCCTTCACCGCCTCTTGGGGCGAAAAGCCGCTCTGAGTTCCGCCTGAAGGCTCAAGCCTGCTTGTAGCTGCACCTTCCTGCATGAACGCCTGGAGCTCTTTTTCACTCGGCTTTCCCAAGCGGGAGGTAAACAACCGCGGTGCTCCGGTCACCTCCCGGCCCTGTAGGAACTGGTTTATTGACCAGGCGGCCTCTTTGCCTTGTCCTACAGATCTGACGGCAAGACGGCCCGGCGATACAGCCGCTCCGCCTGCAAAAACCTGGACGTCTTCCGTTTGAAACGTGCGTGGCTTAACGGCAATGCCGCGGCCGGTAGTAGGCAGTCCGAAACCGTCTGCTTCAGATCCCAGGGGGCCTACAGCAACGAAAACAGCATCAAAATTCTTCTTGATCTCCTCAAACGCAATGTCCTTACCCACGGTGCAGCCGAAGCGGAACTCGGCACCCAAGCGCGCAATGCAATCGACTTCGGCTTGCAGCACCTCAGGGGGCAGAATCTCAGGCGGTATCGAAGAGGTAAGTGCTCCTCCCGGTTTGTCGCGAGCTTCAAAGATCGTGCACGCGTGGCCGAAAAGAAGCGTGTAGTAAGCTGCTGAAAGCCCCGCCGGCCCGGCTCCTATAACCGCCACCTTTTTCCCTGTGGGAGGCGGTTTTGCAGGCAGGTACGGGTCTTCGTTCGCCAGGTCCACATCAGCGACAAAGCGCTTAAGCAGGCATATGCTTACGGCCTCATCACAAAGGCGCCTGCGGCACCCTTTCTCGCACGGCGCAGGACAGATTCTGCCCAGTACCGCCGGAAGCGCTATATCCCGCTTCACCGTGATCAACGCCCCTGCGAAATCACCTGCAGCTATTTGGTGATTCATGCGTGCGATATTCATGTGTGCGGGACAGACAAGCTCGCACGGGGCAATGCAGTCCCCTGCATGATCGCTCAGGAGAAGCTCCAAGGCGGTGCGGCGCGCCCGGTGGACCTCTTCGGTTTCGCTCTCAACCTCCATGCCTTCATAAACCTCGGTGGCGCAGGAAGGAAGCAAAGACGGCGTGCCTTTAACCCTCACTACGCACACG
>CAZGYL010000646.1:0-3332 GCA_964529985.1 uncultured Planctomycetia bacterium
CAGGAGGCGGCCGGAAGCTTACCACCAACAGGTCCGCGAGGCTCTTCAGAAAGCCGCTCAGGAAGCTGCTGAACCGGAGAATACCGACGGCACAAGAAGTATTCATGATCTGCTTACGGTTAAGGACCGCACAGTGGCCCAAGCGCTTGCCTACGATGCCTACGAGCACCTCGGATTCACCGATCTTTTCTTCCCGCAGGTCCCGGAGCCCGAGGCGTTTTTGCGCGGTACAGTCGAGAATATTTGGGGCTTGAACGAGCGCACCTGGAAGCTCGTCCCCCGCGCGGAAACCTCCGCCGTGGATTGCGTGCTTGAGGCGGAAGATCTCGGCATAGTCCTCCAGAAAAGCTACGTTCTGGAAGGGGCGGAACTTCTGGTGCGTTATCGAATAAGCAACCGGGGAGAGAGCGCACTTAAAGGCTTTATTCTGACCGAAGTGCCGTTTGCGCTTCAGACCGGTGATTCACCGAACAGGGTATGGCACACGGGTGAAAAAGACGCGGCAGGGCCTTTGGGTACAGTACTACAAAGTGATCGCAGCGCCCTTGGCATACGGGATTGGGACCATGACCTCGCACTTGATCTCAAATCGCCCGGTGCGTCCTTCTTTACGTTTCCGGTCCGAACGGTTTCGCAGTCGGAGGCCGGCTTCGAAGCGGTCTTCCAATACGCCGTCGTCGTTTGGGTGAGGAATTTGGACCTGGCGCCGGGCGGTGAAGCGGCCTGGGAAATCTCTCTCTGTGCGCGCAAGGCGCCGGCGCGCACTGAGGTCGTGGTTCCGGCTGAGAAAAAGTGAGCGGCCGGTTCTTTTTCCGGGACGAATCCTGGAAAAGTTGTTGCTCTGAACGCTCCGGGCGCCTAGAATGCGGCCGTCCGCTCACAGGCTCGAAGGGCGAACCGAAAGGAGGCGCTGTATGTACCGTCTGCTCGTAGTAGGCTCGCGGGAAAGTCCATGCACGAAGGAACTTGCCGAGGAGGGTTTTGAGGTCGAAGTCGTAAGCACCCCTGCAGAGGCCCCGCGGAAAGTCGCGCATTTACGCCCCGACATGGTTGTTATCGACGTGTGCCTGCCCTCAGAGGTGGAACTGGATCTTCTTGAATCGGTGCGCGCTCAGAACAATGCCGTTCCGATTGTGGTCCGAGGGGACGAAGCCGAACATTGGAACGAATTCCGCTCATGGTCCGCCGATATGTATGTCGATCCTACAGAGGATCTCAATGCGCTTAAAGGTGCGGTACGCGCCCTTTTGGAGAGGCGCTCGGAATCGCAGAAAGCCGACGGGCGGACGTAAAGTCCCTGATACGATCGATCCGGAGTAAGTGGGGTGAGTGCATCAAAGGCGCGCAAAGAAAAAACCAGGCTTTTTCACCGGGGTTGGAGAGATTCCCTCTCGGGGTTCGCTGCTGCGACGGTTTTACTTGTCCTGCTCGGCGTCTGTGTACTCGGGCTGTTAGTTTTCTTGTGGGTTAGGAAAAACGTTGCGCCGCAAGGGCCGTTCGCTCGGCCTGCGGCCCGCCTGCTTGCCAAAGGCCCGCTCAACCGGGACTCTCCCGAGTCGTGGAACTGGCAGGTTGCCGCCGTTGAGCGTCTGGAGCCCCAGGAAAGGCCTTTCTTTTGGTCGCTGCGCCAACAGGGGTCACCCCTTCCGCCCTTGCGCCTTGCTCTGTTTCTGAGGGGGCGATATCCAAAGCTTGAGGGCGAATCCGGGTTTTCGGCGCGCAAACTTGACTTCGTAGCAAGCTTGGCTGAGAGCCGGCCGGATCGGCTCTCAGCGCCTACCGCGTCGCTTCTTGCGGAACTCGCCTCCCGAGCCGAGCCTTCGCTTCAAGCAAGGATTCTCGGTTTGCTGGGATCCTCTCCGCTGAGGGCCGAATCGGTAACCGTTCTGATCGATCAGCTCAAAGCACGGAAGATCGCTCCCTTGGCGGTTCCGAATGCGCTCCTTGCGATTGCGGTGCACGCGGAACCAATGCACGCACCAGCGCTCAAAGAACTCAGAGAAGCGCTCAGCGGATCCGAGCGGGAAGTAATCGGTCGAATCCTGCAATTACTGAGCGGCGGAGATCCCAGCGGCGTTCGCGGCAGGAAAGCGGCTCTCTCAGCGGGGGACCCTCAAACGGCCGGAGCAGCCCTGCGGTACTTCAGCTTACACGGACCCGGTCCCGCGGCGGAAGAACTTGAGCGTTTTGTAAGGGACGAGAAAGTGGAGCGCAACAAGCGCTACCTCGCCATGGCCGCTCTGTCTCTGGGCCGCAGGATCACTTCGGTCAAGCAGGTCTTTGACGCGGCCCTGGAAGGCGATTGCCGAATGAGAGCCGATGCGGTGCGGGCGTTGCACCGCGGACTGGGAGCTCCGCTTCCCTACCCCGGCCCGCTTGATTCGGCGCTCGGAGATCAAGGCCCTCTTGCTGAGCGCCTTAAGGATCTGCTCTCAAAACTCCCTGGCAATCTCGTCACCTACGTTATAGAGAAAGCGCGGGCCGAAGGCGGCCGTTTCCTGGAGGCCTTGCGGCTGCGCGCTGAAGCTGGACAACTTCGGACGGCCTCTGCACGCCAAGAGCTTCGAGAAGCGTTGAGGTCTTACGCATCGCTGACGCACCGGGCCCGGCCGTTTTTTGCTTACGCTGCAGCGTGGAGCCTGAGTCCCGGAGACGCTCCGCTTTTCTTTGCAGCGATTCGAGCTGAGGAGGTGCGAGAGAACAGAATTCACCTTCTTTGGGCTCTGCGGAAGATTTCAAGCGGATCAGCAGAAAAGAAGCTCGCAGAGCTTCTGCTCCAAACAGACCCCGACAGCGAGCTTAGTTCTGAAACTGCTTTTTGCTTGCGGTGCGGGATTCTCGGAACGTCCGAACGCGCCGGACTCGATGATATTGTAGCGCTTTTCCCGCGGCCGCGATCGCTCGCCACCGAAGATCGAATGCGCTGGAGGCTCGCGCTGATCCTGCGATACTTCCCGTGCAAACGAGCCCGCCGTTACCTCCTGGAGCTTGCAGCGGATCCGGCCGCCCGTGTAAGGCAGGCGGCTCTTTTTACGCTGGCTGAGCTTACGGGCAAAAACCGCGCGGAGATCCCCGCTCTCCTTTCAAGCGCAGAAGCAGCCCGCCTCGCCAAATCCTGGTTGGACAGCCTAGAGAAACCTTAGGCCCGGATTCCAGGTGTCGTTATCGCCCCCCACAAAGCGCTTCAGCCCCACAGGTGCCGCAACGGTTGATTCAGAAAAAACACCGCCGGTGCCGAGAAAAATATGGAGCCGCAAACCGTAAATGTCTCCGGCGGCTTATATAAGTGTGCATGATTCGTAGAATCTTTCTCTCGTTCGCGGTCAAGACTC
>CAZGYL010000647.1:0-3322 GCA_964529985.1 uncultured Planctomycetia bacterium
AATCAAAAGGTACCCGCCTTTCCCAGGTTCGAACTGCGGGTGAGGGTTCAGGATATAAGGATCTCTGTCAATGACGGTTTCGGTTCCCTTGGCCAGATCCACCAAGACGACACCGAATTCTTTCCAGTGGGGATCGGTCCTTACTCCTCCTGCATAGTAGCGGCCGTCCGAGGTTACGGTCCCCAGCGAAAAAATCCAGGACTCCGCTTTTCTCTTGTAGACCACTTGCGGCGTTCCTTCACATAAATCGACTCTCAGAAGCCCCAGTTCGGAATGCGAGAAGCGCTTGAGATAGTAGAAAACACCCTTTGGGGAAATCGCGCACCCTGCGATTCCGACGCTGCGGTCGAGAATCTCTTCCCGCCAGGTTCCGAACTCAACCACCACGAATTGATACGGATTGCGGCTTCCGTCGGGATTTCTCCTGGCATACACGAAATAACGCGAATCCCTGGAGCAATAAGGGGCCTCGCAATAGATGTTTGAGTGTGCGTAACGTTTTGTTGTCACCTGCCATATCTCGCAGCCGCCGGGGGTGCGCTCCACACAGTACGGGGCTTTGCGAGTGCCGGCGCTTTTCTTTTGTTGTTCTCCGGCAAAGGCAGCTTGAAAGCCGGCCGCGAACGCGGCGCCTGTTGCAGCGACCTTGCGCAGCATTGTGCGCCTTTTCAACGCAGGCTGAGCTCCGGCGGATCGCAATCCTTCAACTTTAAGGCTCGGTTGTCTTTCCTGCATATCTGCTCCTCTCTCTTTCCGTTTGCGGCTTTCTGCTTCGGGGAGCCTTAAGCAACCGCCGGCTCCCGCGTTTCATGCCGGCTTGGGAAAATCCCGACCGAACCGGTACACAAAGTCTAGGTTTTACAAAACCGCCGCGCAAGAGCAGGTCATATTTTCGGGCCCTAAGTTTCCTCTTGCCGTCTGCCCGACGAAGGGCTACGGTATTCTGAAAGGAGGATTCGTCATGAAAAGAGCAAACAGACTTCTGCGGTCTTTTTTCGCTTTGCCGCCGGAACGAAAGCGTGCGGATTTGCGTGTTATTTTTCTTGCAGCGCTCATAAGCGCACTTTTTGTGGTATCGGGCAAGGCCGGGGAGAGCACAGCTTCTTCCTACAATTCTCTCCTTGAGGGTTTTAAGAAACCCGATCACGCTGTGTGGGGCGAAGTGCCTCTTTGGTGGTGGGAGGGTGAGAAGCTCACGAAGCGCCGCTTGACTTGGGAGCTTGAAACATTGGCCTCTCAAGGTGTCAAGGCGGTGTGCCCGATTCAGCGCTCGCCCGGCAGGTGCGATCCTCCTTCCTTTTCCGAAAGGTGGTGGGAGCTCTTCCGGTATGTGGAGCGGGAATGCCGCCGCCTGGGCATGAGGCTCTGGGCGTACGACCAGATCGGGTACGGGAATTACGGGTGGCTTGAGAAAGCGGCAGCCAAAGTCCGGGATACGGGTACGTTTCGTGTTGTTTTTCTAAGCTCGCAGGCTGAACCGGGAAAAACCGTACGGGTTGAGATTCCCGCCGGGAAGTTGCTTGTCGCCCGCGCTTATCCGCTGAAAGGAGGGCAAGCCCGGGAGGAGGGAAGTATTGACCTTGCGGGGTTCATAAAGGACGGGGTTCTTGCGTGGACTCCCCGGACCGGCCGCTGGCGGACGGCTGTTGCGGTTGCCGTTCCCTACCGCTTCTTCCACCTGAGTAAAGCTGCTGCAGAAGCTTTTCTGGACATGTTTTACGGCAGGCTTGAAAGGACGCTCGGTACGGAGGCCATGGGCAAGAGTTTTGCAGGAGTTTTTCAAGATGAGCATCCGCCGACGCCGCGGGACATTTGGACCGAAGCGCTCGAGCATGTTTTTCGGAGTCGCTTCGGTTACCCCTTGGGCCGTGCGATACCTGCTCTTCACTTCGATCTCGGCCCTCTTACGCCGAAGTACAGGACCGACTTTTTCGATGCCTATCTCGCTGTGGATGAGAAATGCTACTGGAAGCGTGTTTACGATTGGACGCGCAGCAGGGGCCTGCTTACCAGTTACGACAACTGGGGCAGGTGCAATATCTACGGGCAGAGCCGTGCGTATATCGATTATTTCCGCACCCAAAGGTGGTTTTCCGCACCGGGCAACGACGATTGGGGAGGGCGGCCTATTGAAGGCCGGAACTACTACGATACCAAACTATCGTCTTCGATCGCCAACCTCTACAAGCGCCCGCGGGTGTGGGTTGAGGCGTTCCATTCCAGCGGCTGGGGAAGGACAACCGATCAGACTCTCACCTGGCTGTCGGCGCAGTTTCTTTTCGGCGCGAATCTGTACGACGAGCACGGCCTGTACTACACGACCCGCGCAAGTACCTGGGAGCATGCTGCTCCTGATCCTCATTTCCGCCAGCCTTACTGGCGTTACTATCATGTGATTTCCGATTGGGTTTCCCGCATGAGCTTCGTCATGTCTCAGGGGTTCCATGTGGCGGACGCAGCGGTTCATTATCCGGTGGTGAGCTTGCTTGCCGGTGAGGCCCCGGGGGCGAAAGCACCTGACTATAATCTGTACATGAAGTTATCGCGGGTCCTTTTTGATTCGGGAATCGACAACGATATTGCGGACGACGATTCCATTATGCGCGGAAAGGTGGAAAACGGCGCGCTTCGAATGGGTGAGAACGGCTATCGAGCGCTTGTCTTCGGCCCTGAGACAACAATGCGGAGAGCTGTTCTCCAAAAAGCGCTCCAGCTTGCTGAAAAGGGCGGAGTGGTTGTTTTCTTCGGCCGCTTCCCTGAAGCGACCACCGACGGCGGGCGCGGCGATCCCAAGCTCAGTTACTTCCGCAAGCGGTTCTTTGGAGTTGCTGCTGCGGAAGAGTTGAAGAAACGCGCGATAAAGCGGCTTTTCCCGGGTGGTGGAGTAGCCGCCTTCCTGCCGGCGGATCCGAGCGGGATTGTGCGCCTCATATCGGATCATGTGAAGAGGGACTTCGTGCCCCAAGGGGGAAAGGTCTGGGTCAATCACCGCAGGGTGGGCGACATTGATATTTACTGCATTCAGAGCCTTGAGAAGGAGCCGTTCCGCTTCAAGGGAAGATTTCGCGTGGACGGCGTTCCCGAGAGGTGGGATCCTTTCACAGGTGGAATCGAACCTGTTGAAAGATTCGAAAGGCGCGGGGGCTTCACGTTTGTAGAGGAAGAGCTGCGAGGCAATACAGCCTGTCTTTTTGTCTTCCGGCCGGGGGAACAAACTGAAGGAGGCCGCGGGACGCACCGAGGTGAGGCTCTTAGGCGCGAGCTTACAGGGGGGTGGCGTTTCAGTGTGATTCCGACCCGTGACAACAGGTGGGGCGATTTC
>CAZGYL010000648.1:0-3317 GCA_964529985.1 uncultured Planctomycetia bacterium
ACAAGTTTCACCGTCCCGCCCGGACCATGCAGAATGTTGGCCGGCTTGACATCCCTGTGGATCAGTCCTCTCTTGTGGGCGTACTCCAACGCCTCGGCAACGGAGCGCACGATCCGCAGCGCCTTGCGAACCGGGAACGGGCCGTTTTGAGCTACGTAATTCTTAAGATCCGTTCCCTCTACATATTCCATTACCATGTAGTACAAGCCGTCGTCTTCGCCTACGTCGTAAACTCTGACTATATTAGGGTGATCCAGCGAGGAGGCGATTTTGGCTTCGCGCAGGAAGCGCGAAAGCTGCTCCTGCTCCTGTGAGACCGAAGGGTAAAGGACTTTTATCGCTACTGTTTTGTCGAGCAGCTTCTTGTGAGCCTTGTACACAACTCCCAGACCACCGGCCCCGACACGCTCGATTATCTCGCAGCCCGCTATCACACGCCCGGGCTGTAAAACCTCGAATTTTCCTGTAGACATGGCTCCGGTACCGGCAGTAGGTTCCAACCTTTCAGTCGACCTCCGGAAACTGAACGGGGCCGGCCTGCGTTCCGAGAAAATATCCAACCGCGACCCGCGCGGCGCACTTTCCCGCGCGCACCTCTCCCCCGTATACTGGTACCGTACGCCGGGCGCTCGGGCAACAACGAAAGTCGGCAAGGCTGAATTGCGGGTCTTCGGAAAGGAGGAACCGTGGCTGACTGGAAGCCTTTTTCGAGTGTATTGCGTCGTAGCTGCTGCCTGCTTCTGGCGTTAGGAGCCTCGGCAGGGGTGCTTTTCGCGCAGGGTGGTTTGTTGAGCGGTCTTACGCGCCTGAAGGAAGGCCGAAGCATGCGCGCCACCTCAACAACCAGAATCGGCCCAAAGGGCCGATATGACGTGCGCTGCAACTGGGACAACAGCAATGTCGCCCCGGGCCGCAAGCGTGTCCTTCTTGAGGCGCAGGGCCCCGGAGTCGTCACACACATTTGGCTTACTTTTCTCGGACCGGAACCACACAGGTGGGCCCCGAAAGGATCGGCGGACCACCAGGAAATGGTACTGCGGATCTTTTACGACGGCAGGAGCGAGCCGGGCGTGGAGGCTCCGGTGGGCGATTTCTTCGCCAACTGCTTCGGAAAGCGTTCCGAAGTGAAAAGCATTCCGGTCGTTGTAGAAGACGGGGACTCCTACAACTGCTTCTGGCCGATGCCTTTCCGCCGGTCAATAAGGATCGAGATCGAGAACCAAAGCACTAAGCCTGTAAGTCTCCTTTACTACAACATCGACTGGATCAAGAAAAAAAGCCTGCCTCCCGACACTCCTTACTTCTACGCGCGCTACCGCCAAGAGTACCCGGCACGCAAGGGTAGCGATTATCTCGTCCTTCACACAAAAGGAAAGGGACATTACGTGGGAACGGTCTTGGCGGTGCGCACCAGGAGTCCGGCATGGTTCGGGGAGGGTGACGAAAAGATTTATATAGACGGAGAAAAAGAGCCTTCGATCTGGGGCACCGGCACCGAAGATTACTTCCTATCCGCTTGGGGGCTTAAAACGTGCAGCACACCGTACTCAGGAACTCCTTACTTCGACGGCTGGGGACTTCTGGGCGGCAAAACAAGCGCTTACAGGTGGCACATAAACGATCCCATCCTCTTTGACAAAGAAATAAAGGTGACTTTCGAACACTTCGGGTGGATATCACCCGACGAAACGCCCGACTATCGCGCGACGAGCTGGAACGAAAGGGAGGACGATTACGCCAGTGTGGCCTTTTGGTATCAAATCGGAGAACCTACGTTCAAGCCGCGGATGCCGAACGCAGCAGGGCGCAAACTGCCGTCGCTCGATGAGATCTTCCGCGCCGCCCCTTACACCGATCCAAAGCACCATGGGGTGGGAACGGCGGTGGTACAGCGGATTTTCGACTACCCCGAAGGACAAGTGCTCTACATACCCGCTTCTCCGCAGGAGGCATGGTTCTCCATGCCTTTCGAAGTGCGCAGAAAGAAACCGGTGCGCTTGGTCCTTAACGTCACCAAGTCCTACGACTTCGGCCTCTACCAAGCTTTTCTGAACGATTTCAAAATAGGCCCTGTTTTGGATTTCTACAGCCCCACCCCGCGGAACAGCGAGTTCCACCTCCTTGACTTTTGGCCGGATCCCGGAACTTATACGCTCAAGCTCGTCTGCGTGGGAAAGGCCCCGCTGTCACAGGGCTACAGATTGGGAATCGAATCGGTGCGCCTGCGCCGCAGGAGGCCGTGCGTCGAAAAGTACGCGCACGACCGCAACAAGGACTGGCGCAAGAATCCCATTCTTTACCGTTGAATTGTTCGGGGAGCCATGCCCCCCTGCCTGACGTTCGGGCGCGTTGCGCGTAAGGACAAGCGAGGGTGCTTGAAAAAAGGGAGCAAATTATGTCCGGGCTCAATGTGAAGTTAAGCATTCTCCTGCTTGCAACGTGTACAGTCGTGGAAGCTGAAAACTTAACGATAAAAGTTTACCAACAGGAAACCCGAAATCTGCTTCCGTGCAGAATCCACCTTAAGGACCCCTCCTCCAAGCCTGTTAAACCTGAAGGCCTACCCTTTTTCCGTGACCATTTCGACTGCCCCGGGTCTGTGAGCCTCAGCGTTCCGCCCGGCTCTTACACCTACACTGTCGAGCGAGGACCTGAGTACCAAAGTCTTTCGGGTACGCTCTCTGTTGAGCGGGGGCGTTCTACGGAATGCGAGCTTCGCCTCAAGCGGCTGGTTGACCTGAAACGCGAAGGCTGGTGGTCGGGCGAATTTCACATACACAGGGCGCCTGAGGAGATCCGCCTGCTTATGCAGGCTGAGGATCTCCACATAGCGCCTGTAATAACTTGGTGGAACGGTAAAGGCGTTTGGGCGCACCGCCCTTTGCCTGAAAACCCGCTTATCGAGTTTGACACCGACCGCTTTTATCATCTTCTTGCAGGCGAGGACGAACGGGGGGGCGGAGCCCTCCTCTATTTCAATCTGCCCGAGCCTCTCCCCCTTGAAGGCAACGAAAGAGAGTATCCTCCCTCAACGCGGTTCCTGCGCGAGGCGAAAAGACACAGCGGTGCAGGGGGCCCGGTTTGGGTCGACATCGAAAAGCCGTTTTGGTGGGACCTTCCGATCTGGCTGAGCACGCAATCGGTTGATTCGGTAGGCATCTGTCACAATCACATGCAAAGGGCGGGTGTTTTGGACAACGAAGCGTGGGGAAGAGCGCGGGATCGAAAACGCCACCCGCCGCCTGCGGGTAACGGGCTGTGGACGCAATACATCTATTATCAGATCCTGAACGCCGGCTTCCGCCTCCCTCCCTCCG
>CAZGYL010000649.1:0-3311 GCA_964529985.1 uncultured Planctomycetia bacterium
TGGCCTGCGAATCTGATTCTTGCTGTTTCAACAAACACCTTTGAAGGCCTGACCTCCCCCCAAGCTGAAACAGCGCCGGGGGCGGCTTTACAAAGGCGCACAAGGGGTCCGCTGAAAGTACGGCCCTCAATCGGTACGGCTTTCAGGCCGGCGAGCTCTGCCAGATCTGCGTCCAACAGGGCACGTATCTCGGCTGCCTGCGGCACGTCCGTGCGCTCACGCTTCCACTTTTCGGTCTCGCGGTCGAACGCAAACCCAGGGACCTTCCGCAGTGCGCTGAAACGCGTCTTGAACCAGGAGCTGAAAAGCATGGGATAAGCGTGGATCATTCCCGTATCCATTATGCGGCGGGCGAATACCACGCAGTTGCGGGCCTTCTTCACAACTTCCCCGGGAGGATCAACAGCAAGCTTCCCCCATTGATCGGTCCTCGAACTCTGATCGTATTTCAGCCACAGGCAGAGCCAATGCAGGTAAAGCGCAAGTCTGTCAAGCCGTCGCCGGACGGCTTCCTCCGGTTCTCTCCTGTAGCCCTCTTTCAGATCACTGAGTGACAGCTTAAGTGAGCGGGGTGAGAAGCGTTCCCCCCGGGCCCACCTCTCATAAAGCCTCCTCAGGCAGGGCGCCGCTTTCCCAAAAGCCTTTGTGTAAAAGTCCTCAACCAAAATTTTTGGATCGGCTTTCGGATCCCACATCAGGTGCGCAGCAACCCAGTAACCCAAGCCGTTCGGCCCCCAGTTGCACGAAGACTCAGCCGAATACGTGGTCAGGCCGAGCTCGGCATACCTGCGCACCGCTTCTGCAAGCTCGTAAACCCTTCCCGCCTTGGCCGCCCCGGGCAGATCCCAATCCCATGGATACACGCTGAAGTAGTCGTACACCCCCACGGCGGCGCCCAAATCGCGAAAACGCCGAACTTGTTCTTCAAAACTCAGATCGGTGTAACGGAAGCCCGTTGTAACCTGTACGTAGACGCCCGGTTTGAGCCTGAAATGCGGCGGATCGCTGTGACTTGCATAAGCGTAAAGCCCCACCCATTTACTCGGAAAGGCGGCCCGCACGGCTTCCGCCACCCGATTTGCAAGAAAGAACACTTGGTCGCTTATGGTACCCAGCGCCCGGCAGGAAGGGCATTCGCAGTACCCGCCTCCATCGTTAGGCTCCACAGAGACCATCGTTCGGGTGGGATCCCCCCGGAAGACTTTAAGTGTGTGCTCGATTACGGCTTTCTGCACTTCCGGGTTGCTTACACAAAGCTGTGTAGGCTTACGCACGCCGCCCACAAGAGCGAACCACTCAGGGTGGTTTTTGAAAAGTGCAGGCGGTATGTGCCAGGCGTAAGAATGCCCGCAGTGAATCTTAAACCACCCGAGCTGCCGGTTGTGCCTCAACCAAAGCTCATAGTCCCTGCTGAGCTTCTTGGTTCTTGCACCCCACCCGTACCAAATACGACGATAACGAAAAGCAGGCCGCGCATGTTTATTAACCGATACAGTCAGGTCCTTAAGTTCTGGGACAACGTTCCAAACAGGGTCGGGGAAGAACCACCTGAAGCCGATCGCTTCCAGAAAAGTGTAAACACCATGCTGCACCCCGAGCACGCTTACACCGAGGATGTATTGCTTCGAGCCTTCGCAGCGCAGCACAAACTCTTCGGGATCGCGGCCCGAAAGCCCGAAGCGCCGTGCCTCGGCTGCGAAAGACCGTGCTGTTCCCAAAACGATTCCCGGCCCCGGCGTCACGGCGTTTACAACCGGCAATGGAACCCCGCTTGCACTCCTCAGCGCTTCGCTCAACTCTCCGGCGAGTTTGCGCAATTCCGGCTCCTTGAAACAAACAGCGCAGCGGGTCTTTCCCCCTGAAAAAAGAACGATTCCCGCTTCCGCGAAGCTCCCCATAAAAAGAAGAACCGCAAGGACCGCTCTTCGGTTTTTCAACACAACAACCTCCGTTGTGCCTGTGACACGGACTACTTAAAGCGGATCCGCCAGGAAATGACACCCGAACGCTCGGGTACGAAAGAAAGGCGCAGAAGCCCGGCTTCCGAACGCTCACCAGAAAGACGGCAGCCGCCCGCTTCGGCTCCGGCGACATCAAGAGCCGGGCTTTCAGGCAAAACCACCCTCAGTTCGTACCTGTCGCCCCTCACCACTTTACTCTTCCCGCTCAACGTCGCTGTCGCGGCGTCCCAACTTTCATCAAGTACGTCTACAAGCCCTTGCGTTATGTGCCTTGAGGTGCTGAGAAGCTGCGGGTGATCCTCCTCGGGTTTTACAGCGAAGACTGCACACCCCCGCGGCTCCAAACTCCAAGTCAACACCTTCCTGAGGTTCCGTACGAGTCGATCGGACCAGTATTCGAACGCAACATACGAGCGTCCGGCTTGAAGCCCGATTCTTTCCAAATCGTACTTCAAGTCCAACCGCCGCTTCTCCTGCCAATTGAAGAGCCCGATGATCGCAAGGCGCCGGTCTCTTACGAACCAAATCCTCGGCCGAGGCGTTTCGAAAAGGTCCACCGGACGGGCGTGCAGGTTGTGGGTCGGAAGCGAACGCTTCAGGAGCTCGAGCCTTTCGGGCGGCAACTGAGAATACTGATAACTCGATGTATGCATGGCGCCTGCAACCGAAACCCACGAGCACATCCACCTCGCGCATTCCATGGGAGTCGACGGGCGCACATAAACCGGATCGGGGTCGTTGTGCCAAATACGCCCGTTGAGGAAATACAGAATCGTTCCGTGAAAAGCGCCCGCGGTGACGGCCTTCCACCGTCCTCTGGCCGCTCCACCGTTGTCAGGGCCGATACGCATCGCGTCCACGAAACCGAATGACGGCGCCATTGAACGGAGGTTTTGTGAAATCGTACAGCCCAAAATGAAGGCATCCGGCGCACTCTCCCTTACGATTCTCAAACCGGTGCGGAATGCTTCGACATGAGTAAACGACGGGTCATACAAAATCCCTTTGTTGAATCCGTCATCGCTCCGGTACGACCTGTTCACATATACATTGTACGTGGGCATTCCCGTATGAAGGCCGTCGAGCTTGAAATACCTGTAGCCCCAATTGTAGATCCGCTCCACCCGCTTTCTGACGAAATCCTGTGCCCGCGGATTACTTAGATCGATACAGGTACCTGACCAGCGGGCGTCGTGGAAGGGCGAACCGTCAGGGTTCTTTGCGAAGATCTCAGGGGGAAAGTAGGGGTGGCGCAGGTTCCCGGCGAAGGGCATGAACCAGATTCCGGGAACAAGCCCCAATCGGCTTACCGCCCGTGCCGTCCAAGCCATTCCATGAGGATAATTGCTG
>CAZGYL010000650.1:0-3294 GCA_964529985.1 uncultured Planctomycetia bacterium
CAAGCGGTTCGAGGCCGGTACTGAAAGCTTTGCTTATCGGAGTTTTCTTTCTCTTTGTAAGCGTGCTCTTCACCTGGCCTCTTGCAGCGAATTTAAGAACCCATGTGCCGAGGGGCGGCAACGATTTGTACCAAAATCTCTGGACCCTGTGGTGGTGGAAGAGGGCGCTTTTCGACCTGGGGTCTTCTCCTTACTTCAGCCCGCTGCTTTTCGCTCCCCGCGGGCTCGATTTGGCCTTCCATACCCACTCGCCCGCAACAGTTCTTCTTACAATGCCGGTGAACCTGCTTTTTGGAACAGCCGCGGCCTACAACACCGCCTGCCTTCTTTCGATCTTTCTGGCCGGACTCGGAGCGTATCTTCTTTGCCGCGAGATTACAGGCAACGAAACCGCGGCTCTTGCAGGCGGGCTTTTTTTCGCTGTTTTCCCCCAGCACCAGGAGCAGCTTTTCGAGCATTTGAATCTGTTAAGCTGCCAGTACCTTCCTTTTGCGCTTTTCTTTCTTATCAGGACGCTGCGTTCCGGGAGCCTGCGTGACGGCCTGTTTTCAGGGTTCTTTTTCGCTTTGAATGCACTTTCAAGCTGGCACTTGGGGCTTTTGGGTTTTCTTGCGGGCGTGCCGTGTTTCTGCTTCTACCTGTGGCGTTCCTCCTGCAGATTCCGGGCTTTAAGGGCTCTTGCGGCCGGGGCCTTGCTTTCCGCCGTAACGGTAGCTCCATTCATTTATCCCATGCTGAAGGAGATCGCTGCAGGTGCGACTTACTACAAGAAACCGCTTGTCTACCGCCCGATAGACCCCGCCTTCCTGGTTCTGCCGCCCCCGCAGAGCACGATTCTCGGCGGGCTCACAAAGCCGCTTTACCTGGCACACCGGGGCAACGCAGCCGATGTGAGCACGGCTTTCCGATTCCAGTATGCAGGCTTTATCTGTTTCTTGGGTTGGTTCCCGCTTCTTGTGGTGATCCTTCTTTGGGTGAGGGGCAGGAGGAAGGACTTAGGACAACTTGTTTTTTGGACGTGTTTGTTTGCAGGGTTTGTGGTTTTTGCGTGCGGATCGCACTTGACGTTTCTCGGGCGGAGCCACCCGAGTTTGACATTACCGCAAGGCTGGCTTGCCGAGGTGAGCTTTTTCAGGGTGCTCAGGGTCGCCAACCGCTATTTGATTCCCGGCAGTTTGGCTTTCGCAGTTCTTGTGAGCATGGGGGTTTCGGCTTTGCCGGGTGGGCGTCTCCTGCGCTCGGTATTCCTGCTCTTGTGCGGGCTTGAGTTTCTCTGGGTGCCTTTCCCCATCAAACCTCTTGAGCGTTTCCCCGCAGCACGGGAGTTGGGGCAATCGCAGGTAGAGGGCATTGTCATGGAGATCCCTCCCTGCTTGAGAGCGGCCCAAGCCGATGCAATGCTGCGCCAGATGATCCACCTGAGGCCTCTTGCAGGGGGTTATGCGGCGGTTGTGCCCCCTGAGACGCGCAAGCGTTTGTTGTCGCAGCCTTTCGTTCAGGGGTTGACCTTGGAGAAGGGACCGGGCGCACCTCCTCCCCGCCTGCGGCGCAGCACCCTGCGGCGCATGGCTGAGTACGGAATCACCGCTTTGATAGTCAAGCCGAAGGAAACAAGGGAGGAGCTGCGCCGCAGGTATGAGGAAGCACGGCGTAAAGGCGAACTGCCTTTCTTTCTTAAGCACCTCAGGCCGGGTCGCGCTTTGCCTGAGAGGCGGTTGCGGTTGATCCTGGACCAGTTGAGCCGTTACCTCGACCGCCCAGCCTATCAAGATGAAACGATAGAGATATGGCTCCTAAAGAAGCCTTCCGGTGCTACTGGAAGGTAAACTCGGTTATGCCCCGCCGCACGGTGTTTTCAGTGAATGTCACCGGCACCATGAACTGCTTGACGTAATCAGGACCTCCTGCTTTTGATCCGACGCCGGACATGCGGAATCCTCCGAAAGGCTGCCGCCCGACAACCGCGCCGGTTATGGGACGATTTACGTAAAAGTTGCCCACAGCGGCGCATTTCCGGGCCTTTGCTATGGAGCCCGGACTTCGTGAGTATATGCCCCCTGTAAGTGCGTAAGGCGTGCCGTTCATGATCTGCAGAGCTTCCTCCAAGTCGGGGGCTTCGATCACCGCGACGACCGGACCGAAGATTTCCTCCTGCGCTATTTGAGCTTCAGGCCGGACACCGCCGAAGACAACCGGGCCGTGGAAGTAACCCTCCTGGGGGAGATCGGTGACTTCGAGAAGGACTTCGGCCTCTTTCTTGCCCGCCTCCACATACGCTCTGACCGTCCGCAGCTGTTTCTCGTCGATAAGCGGCCCCATGGATACCGATGGATCCTCGGGAGGTCCGATTCGCAGGCTGCGCGTCGCTTCCACGAAACGCCGCACGAAGTTCTCTCGTACCCCTGGCAGAACGATCACCCTTGAACACGCGGAGCATTTTTGCCCTTGGTACCCGAAGGCCGAACGTACGACTCCTGCCACGGCCTCGTCAAGATCCGCATCCTCATCGATGATGATCGCGTTTTTGCCGCCCATTTCCAGAATAAGTTTCTTGACATTGCGCCCGGGCGTTTCCGCAGCGTTTCTTGCTATCTGAAGGCCGACGGCCCGCGACCCCGTAAAGGCGATGAAATCGACCTCAGGGCTTCGAACAAGCTCCGTGCCCACCGTGGATCCGGGGCCCGTGACCATGTTTACGACTCCGGGGGGAAGGCCGGCTTCGTGAAGGATGCTCACAAAATGCCAGGCGACGACCGGTGTTGCGCTTGCCGGCTTTGCCACAACGGTGTTGCCCGCCGCCACCGCACCTGCGGTCATTCCGGCGAAGATCGCAAGCGGAAAGTTCCAAGGGGCGATGATCGCTCCGACTCCCCGAGGTCTATACCCGTACTGGTTTATCTCGCCCGGAATGTCGCAGAGATCTTCAGCCTGCGAGAGCCTCACGGCCTCAGAGCCGTAGTAGCGCAGGCAGTCGATCGCTTCAACTACGTCTCCGTCGGCCTCTCTCCAAGTTTTACCCGCCTCGTAGACCATAAGGGCTGCAAGCTCAAAACGCCGGGCATCTATGATTCTTGCAGCTTGGAGCAGGATATCCCGGCGCTTCTCAGCGCTCACGGCGGCCCACCCCGGAAAAGCTTCCCGCGCGCAACGCAAAGCTTCGCGGACATGCCGAGGGGTACCTGTTTGCGCCGTCCCCACAACCACCCCGGGCTTATCCGGTCTTACCGAAGGGAAGGTGCTTTCACCTTTGACCTCACGGCCGCCTATTACAAGGGGCACGGTGTACGGAAATCG
>CAZGYL010000651.1:0-3284 GCA_964529985.1 uncultured Planctomycetia bacterium
AGAAATGCCGCTTCAGAGTGCGCGTTGCAAGAAAGGAAAGGAAGCCTGTGGAGAGGCTCCTTGGCCCTGGTTTCATCGAACCCCACCCTGAAGCTTGGAGGCACCTTTACAAGCCCTGCAATCTGCCTGAAGTCGAAGAACCGCCCTACAGCGGAGCGTTTTGGGGATTGGGCCCTCCCGCCCTTCCAAAGTGAAACAGAGGGGTGGCCGCTTGCATCAACGCCCACCTGAGCTGCATCCTGAAGCAGGGGCAAAACCAGTAGTCGGAGAGCAAGCTGTGAAAAGTAAAAACCTCTTCTTTGCAGCAGCGGGTTTGTTTCTACTCGGAGCTTTTGCAAACTGCGGGAGCCTGCTTGAGCTTGTGCGGTCAAGCGGCGTCAAAGGCGGGCTTGTTGTATGCGTGGGTTCACCTGGTGCCGGGGAATTGGCCCAACTGCGGTCAAATGAGTCTTATATTGTGCAATGCCTTGAGAGGGACTCGGGCAAGGTGGCTCAACTGCGCGCATCGCTGCGGTCCCTCCAGCCCGGCCTATATGGACCGGTGTCGGTCCAGTGCCTTGAAGATTCTTACCTGCCTTACGCTGAGAACCTGGTCAATCTGTTGATTGTAATGGATCCGAATCGCCTCTCGCTCAATGAGTGCCTCCGCGTGCTTGTACCGGGCGGAGTGCTTTTTCTCAGGGAAGGCACAGGGTGGAAGAAGATCGCAAAGCCGTGGCCCGAGGGCATTGACCAATGGACGCACGGTTTTCATGACCCGGGAGGTAATCCTGTTGCAAGAGACAGTGTTGTGGGCCCGCCGCGCCGCCTCCAGTGGACGTGCGGTCCCAAATGGGCGCGAAGCCACGGCTGGACCCCAAGCGTAAGCGCTATGGTCTCAAGCGTAGGCAGGCTTTTTTACGTTTGTGACGAGACTCTGACCGGCGTAGACGGCAGTGTTCCCAGCAAGTGGTTCCTTGTCGCCCGGGATGCTTTCAACGGCGTTTTGCTCTGGAAGCGCCGGGTCCCGAACTGGGGATCGAAGGTGATAAGCGGTACTCCGGGAACGGGAAACGGAATCACTGTGGGCCGATTCACAATGCCCCCTCATATCTGTAAACGTCTTGTTGCAACGGGCGACACTGTATATGTGACACTCGGTGCTCGGGCGCCCGTAACGGCTCTTTGGGCCGAGAGCGGCGAACCCAAGAGAACATATAAAGGATCGGAGGGAGCCGATGAGTTTGTAGTACTTGAGGGCAAACTTGTTGTTGCGATCAACCCCCCGCCTGAAAAGAAGCCTTCCCGAGTGCCGGCCCTTTCAACTCCTCCTCCGGCTCCTCCGAAGCATGTATGCGCTTTTGAGGCTTCAAGCGGCCGATTGCTTTGGAAGCAGGGACCCTTCAAGGGCATACGAGCAAGCAGGGGCCAAGATCCGTTCGGCCGGCTTGAGCTTGCAGCAGGCGGCGGTGGGGTTTTTCTACTGACCGACCAAGCGATCTGGTGCCTGGATCTTGCCTCGGGTGCTGTGAGGTGGAAAATCGACCGCCCGTTGTTGCCGGCCGGCGCGGTGCGGCGTTTGGGATTCGCCGGCATGTACGAATACAAGCTTGCCGTGATGGTGTACTACAAAGGCGTAGTGCTTCTTGCACAACCAGAACCGAACATTCATCACACCTACCACACGATGCCCGGCACACTTTATGCATTCAGCGCACAAGACGGACGCCTCCTGTGGAAGCACCCGTACGGCGGTTGGGGCCACTGCACGCAGCCGGGTGTTTTTGCAATCGGTGATACGGTCTGGACGCACGTGCACGTGCCCACAGAGTACGGCCGTGTATGGGGGAACGGTTACAGGGCGAAAGATCCCTCAAAAGTGGAATACAGGATTCAAGGGCTTGATCTTCTGACCGGAAAGTTGGTTGCGCAACGCTTGACGAAAACGATTTTCAACGTGGGACATCACCACCGCTGCTGCCGGAACCGGAGCACCGTGCGGTATCTGCTGAGCTCGCGCCGCGGCGTGGAATTCGTTGATCTTAGCACCGGCGAGAATTTTCAAAACCACTGGGTGAGAAGCGGTTGCCAGGTGGGTTATCTGCCTTGCAACGGACTTTTGTATGTCGCACCTCACCCGTGTGCCTGTTACATACAGGCTAAACTCACCGGGTTCAACGCCTTGGCGCCTAAAGCTGAAGCAAGACTTAGAAAGACGCAAAGACGGCTTCGTAAAGGGCCTGCCTACGGATCGGTGAAGACAGCTCCGGTCGAGCAAGGGTGGAAGGAGTGGCCCACATACCGGCACGACAATCGCCGAAGCGGTGCAACCGAAGAGCAGATCGGTGCAAAACTGAAGGAGGCATGGCGCAGCACAATAGGGGGCAGGCCGAGCAGCTTGACCGTTGCCGGCGGCCGCGTGCTTGCCTCTGAGGTTGAGGGCCATACGGTATACGCCCTATCCAGTGGGAACGGAAAGATTTTATGGTCTTTTACTGCAGGCGGCCGCGTTGACTCACCGCCTACAGCGGCGGGGGAGGTTGCGGTTTTCGGGTGTGCCGACGGCAAGGTGTACTGCCTTCGGCTTTCCGACGGCTCGCTTTGTTGGTCTTTTGATGCGGCTCCTTACAGGCGCTTTGTTGTTGCCGAGGATCAGCTCGAGTCGGCTTGGCCTGTTTGCGGCAGTGTACTTGTAAAAGACGGCTTGTGCTTTTTTGCTGCAGGCAGGTCTTCTTACCTGGACGGCGGCATATATGCCTACACCCTTGACTTGACTACAGGGAAGGTGATCGAGGAGAGGAGGATCTGCCACGCAGATCCTCAGACGGGAAAGCAGCCTCCTTCTCCAAGCCCGAACTATATTCCCGGACTTTTGAACGATATTCCGGTAGCCGGCAGGCAGGCTGTTTACATCCGCCAACTTGCAGTATGGCCGGCGGAGGCGCGCTCGGGTACGCACCTTTACTCAACAGCCGGTTTTTTGGACGACAGCCTTTTCAACAGAACTTTCTGGCGCTACGGGAACGCGTCTACAAGCGGCCTTATGGTGCTCGGAGAAAAGGAGGTTTATGGTGTTGAGCTTTACCCTTCACGGGGCGCCGACACTGTGTTTAAGCCGGGAGATAAAGCGTACCGAGTCGTATGTATTCCGCTTAAGGCCGGGAAACGCACCAGAGCTGCAAGGCGCAGGCGCCGGAGGCAGGCTGCGCGCTGGACCAAGTACCTGCCGATACGCGTAACAGCGCTTCTCAGAGCAGGTGATCTCCTTTTTGCAGCAGGTCCGCCCGACGTTGTGGATCCTGCTG
>CAZGYL010000652.1:0-3273 GCA_964529985.1 uncultured Planctomycetia bacterium
GGTTGGTATAGCCGTTCGTTCACGCGCGCCCAGTTCATCCAACCGGTTTTGAGGCTCCCGGGGTACGCCGGGGCCTTAAGCAGGCGAGCGCTGAGTTCGAACAGCATCTTGGCCTGCAATTTGGCGAAAGGATCTAAGAGGTCCATGGGTACGGCTAAGAAACGGACCTGCCCGAAATCGACGCGCACCGTCGACTTGTTTGCGAAAAGATCGGCCCCGGGCAGCAGGAAGGGCCTTACCTGTTTTATCTTAAGTTCACCCTGCTGCGTTATCTTGAATTCAACATCAAGCGCCGTAAGGGGCTCGGGTATTCCCGGTACACCTTCCCATGCCTCTTGGAGTTTTTCCAGGACGTCACCGAGTTCAACAAGTTGGCCGTCGCTCAGAACAGGTCGCTCTTCGGGAGGAGACAGGCTTGAGCGAGCCAGACGGTCGATCTCCCAGGATCCGCTCGGCCCGCGCTGCAGCGTGTCAATTTCAGGCTGCACTCCCGCAGGCGGTCTCACAACACTGATGTCTCCGTATTGCGCGGTTACATAGAAATATTCGGAAGGGGTAAGAGGGTTACTCGTAAAAGCAACTCCGTTTGCCCCTTCCTGCGGGAAGGCCGGTGTCACCAAAATTCCCATGCGGACCTTCTCTTCGGGGATCCCGTACCAAAGCCGCTCCTCCACGGCCCGGTTGTTCCACAGGCTTGCCCAGACCTTTCGGAGAGCTCGGCCGATTGTCCGCTCTTCAGCCTGTCCTTCCCAGCAATGCGACGGGCCGCTGCTGTCGCCGTCTAAAGAATCGGCGGCGCATACGGAAGTTGAATCGTAAAGGCCCGCTCCTGCAAAAAATACGCTGTCTTCAGCGTTGCTTGAGGAACGGAAGCGAACCATTACCTCTTTAGAACCGAAAACCTCTTCGATACGAAGGGCGATCTCTTCTATCCACTGACCGGGGATCCGGCTTTGACGGCGCAAGCTCCGGCGCCACTCCGCAAGAAGCCTCGTGCGGTAAGAGGAATCCAGCCTGAACCTCTCGTTACTCCGGAGCAGTTCCCAAACTTCGGCAAAAGATAAGTCTCCCAGGCGGTTCAAACGGAGAAAGTCCTGGAAATAGGCGAAAGGAATGACAAACCCCGGCACTCGGTTCTTCTCTGGAATAGCCGGAAGAAAACGCGCAAGGTATGCCGCCTTTCCTCCGCAACTTCTCACAGGGAACGACCCGCTGAGCTCTTCCAAGCTTGCCATGGCTCGAAGCGTGTCATCGGGGTCGGGCAGAGAGAGGGGCTGAGGCCGCCGGCTTTCAAGGCTTCTGAGTATCTCCGTTTCGCTTGCTTCCTCCACGCTCCACTTATGTGTACGGGCTTTCAGGAGAACGGGTTTTCCAATAAGGGTGCCGAAGCGTTCCATTGCGTCCGAGACATACAGATTCGGAACCCCTTCTCTCAAGCACAAGAGGTTTATGTGGCTGAAGATCCCCTGCGGCTGCGTGGTTATGACCCCCGCTACCGGTGTATCAAAATCAAATGGGATGCCATCGAGAATCAAAACATCCGTCCTGCTTATCGCTCCGGCCGCTCTCGCCTCTCTCCATTCTTCCTCGGAAAAATATCTTAAGTAGCCCGCCGATTCCCCAATGCTGTAAACTTCAAAGGGCGGTATGTCCCGTGTTAGAACAGGGAAAGGAGTCGGAGGCGAGACCGCGTCCAGCTGACGTTGAGTGAGAGGCAGGAATTGAAGCGTTCCTATCTTGAAAAGAGGCTGCAAAGAGAACATTACCCGTGAAACGGCCTCACGCATGGTCTCCAGGGGCAGCCGTTCGATCTCAGCCGCGTTAATGGCAACCAGGTAAGGCTCGGAGGGCCCGTCTTGAGCCACTATTGCGACTCCGAAATTCTCGAATCGCACATCGGCGCTTCCGATACACCACGCAGCTCCCAAAAAATGGCCTGCAAACGGCCCGATAAGTGGGCCGAAAAAGAAAGGTGTCTTATCGTTCCGCCCCGCGCTTTCTTTCCGCGGAACCAAAGCGCCTACAACAAGATAAGAAGCGTCACACTGCAATCCGATGTCCCCACCCCGTATTCTGATGGAAAGGGCCTTGAAGTCCTCAGCGGTTTCGATGGAGGCGCGGCAATGAGCCGGATCCATATCCGCCGCAGAAATCCAAACAGCCAAACTTGAAAAGAGCAGAAAAGATCCGACGCGCAGCATCCCCCCTCCCTCGCTTCAAGGGCTGCAAGGCTGGTAAAAGCAACCCTGAAGCTCATCTTCAGTTGGATCCAGGCCGCATTGCTCAAAAGGTACAGGAGGTTCTTTCCCTCCCGCGAATAAGTATTGCAACAGATAAACCACATCCGCCAGATCAACTTTCCCGTCGTCATTCGAATCGGCTGTATCCAGGCATGCGGGCGCACCGACCTTCGGGTCGAAAAGGTAGCCCAATATGCGGATCGCATCTGCGAGATTCACTCTCGAATCGCCGTTTACGTCGCCTCTGCGAAACGGCGTATCTCCGGCCTCGGTCCAGTATGGAATCACCGAGCCTTTCACAAGGTAAGCGGCGTCTATACGTTGTGCGGGCGTTTCAAGGGATTTATCGTGAAGCGGTATAAGGAGGTCGGAAAGCCCGTCGCCGTCGAAATCGAGAGTACCACCCGGTACGGGGATTTCAGGCACGAGCTTCTCTTCGGCTTGTAGAAAGATTCCGCGATCCCCCAGAAAACCGGGGCTGAAAGTCAGGCCTTCGCCCCAGGTCGGAGCACCAAGAATCAGCAGTGGATCCTCCCGCTCCTCTCCGGAAGATGAGGATCTTACACACACCGTAAGAAAGTCCGTCATACCGTCTCCGTTTACATCGCCGGCTTTCCAAAACCGCCTTGCGCTTGCCACTTTTACTCCTGCCGCCTCGCTGCCTGCGATACGTGCGGTCCCCCAAATGTCGGCGGCTTCAGGCTGCCCGTTCATTGCCCACAGGAAATCGTTTGTGAGGAATAGAATGATTCCAGGTTTCATGACTTCACGGGAAATGAGCGGAAAGCTTGCAATCGCAAGATCCACGGCTTTATCACCGTTGAAGTCGCATTCATATGCAACCGTTATGATGGGACTGGGCAGCAGGAGAGTAGACCACAGCGGAGTAAGCGAATTTTGAAGGACTGCTTCGCCAGATAGTCTTCCTACAAAGCGCTCGTCAAACGGAACGATACCGGCTGTTGGAGACCAACCTGTGTGGCCGCAGACAAAAACCGGATGGGTATTCGGATCAAAACCAGGAAGCGGGGTT
>CAZGYL010000653.1:0-3269 GCA_964529985.1 uncultured Planctomycetia bacterium
CAAAGGCTGAAGCAGGGCCTTCCGCGCCCACCCACGCTTCGCCCAAGCATCTCGGCCACACAAATCGGCCCGTGCGGCAAGCAAAGGAAAAAACCAGACCCGAAACAGCTTGCCGCCCGCCGCAGGAAACATCTTCGATCGAAAAGCCCCACCTCTCCCAGCCTTCCTCCCGCCCGTGACCGGAGTAGACCACCAGATCCAGACCTGCCCCAAGCTCGCTGCAGAAATCCTCAAAATTTCCCTTCCCGCAGGGGAACCACGCATGAAAGGCTCCGGCCGGTGCGATCTCCCGCCGCACTTTTTCATGTCCGATCTGCGCCGCGGAGCATTCCGCAGGGCTCCCCTCACCTACGATCCAGCAGAAACGCCGGGCTCCCGGACCGGCGCAAAAATGCCGGGCTTTACTGAGGTAATCTTCAAGCTCATCAACACCGCGGACCGGCAACCTGCCGAGCGCTGCATCTATCCCTTCCACCCGGAGTGGATCCTCCCCGGGATCAAGCAATGAGTAAGGGAGATCCGTCTCTCCTCCTTTCAAGTAAAAAGGCGGCAGGGAATCTGCGTCCCCCACAAGCAAGAGAAAATCAAAGGGGGCTTCCCGGTAAACATCCTGAAGGATCGACCGAATTCTTGAGCTGGAGGCCGGCTCTGAAAACGTCAGAATCTCAGATCGATATCCCCGGCCTTCGTACCATGTCGAAAGAAGCGACCTCCCTTGGGCGAGGCTTTCAGGCAGAAGAACGAGAACCCTTGGTGTGGAACGGCAGCCCAATTCCACAGGCACGAACACGGTCTGTCCGGCCCGAACCTCAATGTCTTGCACAACCGCAAATTCATAGCCCGGAGCCCTCACAAGCAAAGTGTATATCCCGGGAGCAACAAGGCGGTGGTAGTTCCCTGTGGGCCCTACCTGCAACCAATGGTCGATGCCGGCCACGGCCACTTCGGCGTCCTGCACGGGAACTTTCGTTTCACAATCAACCACAGCTCCCGCAATCGCAGTAAGTGCATTCTCTGTGAAAGCCAAAAGCGACTCCCGGTTCTCCTCCCATATCAAAGGAAGCAGCGATTCGGCGGGCCACTTCTGCTCAAAAAGCTCAACAGTGACCTCGAAAGCACCACCCCACACGTAACTCCAGTCCTGCATGCTTCCGTATATCACGTACCAGGCCGCGCCGTTGGTTATTCCGCCTGGAAACTGCTTGGAGCCGGCCATGCGGGGGTTAAGGTCGGCATATGACGTGGAAATCCTGCGGAACAGGGCGTCATCGGGCGTAGGTGTATCCACAGCAAGTCCGCTTTCGTTACCGTCGAAGGGGTAATTCACAACAGCAGCGCCGGTATGGAAAGTGGCACCGAGCACAAAGGGGTGCGCCCGGCAGAAACCGAGCAAAGCGCGCACCTCCGGCGATCTTCCTTCAGGGCTGTCCGCCGGGTCTTTGATCCTGTCCGGGAAATCGCGGTTCAAATCGATACCTTGAGCGTTGTAACGCCTGCCTGCAGTAAGGCCGTCAGGGTTTGCAAGCGGCACAAACCATATGGCAAAAGAGTCGAGCAAGCGACGGACCCTGTCGTCCTGCGGATAGGAGCTCAGCAGGTATGTGGCAAAATACAGGCAAAGCTCCATTCCCACCGGCTCATCGCCGTGTATGGCGCCCACGAAACGCACCGCCGGTTCCTGCGGTTCTTCAACTTCCACCCTGTCTGATATCTTAAGAGCCCAGAGATCCCTGCCCTCGACACTCTTTCCTATGCTTTCAACCCGGCATATTTCAGGATAACTTTCGGCAAGCTCAGCAAGATACGCGGTTAAAGACTCGTAGCTGTGATAGGCGCCCAGGGCCTGCTCGGCTTTGCGCAAAAGCAAGGCCGCTTTTTCAGGCCCGCTGGGTCTGGAAACTTCGAGAGAGAAACCGAGCGCTTGGAGTTCGGCTATCTCGCTTCTCTCGGCGTAAAGTGTGACCCGGTCGCCGTGCACGTTCGAAATATCAAAGCCTTTTTCAACAAGGAGCTTCAATTCTTCAGGGGAGTGTAAGCGCAACTTTACGATCTTCTCTCCCCGCCGCCTCCTTACGGAAAAAGTTCTCCTCTGCGTTCCTGATTTTGTAAGAAGCAGGATAAAGTGCTCGGGATACCTCAGGATTCCACGGCCGGGGTCATAGCTGAAAAGATAGAGTTTGAGGTGGAGGTGATTCTGCTTTTTCCTGCGTACAAGCTTAAGGCTGTACCATGATCCTTCGCGCTTCAAATACGGGTTACGGAACCCTTTGCCCTGATATGAATCCTCGCAACGGACAAACTCCTGTGATTCAAGCGCTCCCGGCCTCTTCATCCGTGAGGGTTGAAAGGGCATGACCGGAGCCTGCAGGCGTTGTTCCTTCCACCTGATCGATTCAAGGCGTACGTCCCAAGTTCCTCGGCCGCGCACGGGAAGCAAGAGATCTATTAACGGGAGAGCCGGTTCGCCTGGTGGCCCGACAGAGGGAAAGTCTTCAAGAGACACTACTGTGTAAGTGCGCCCGTCCTTTGCTTTCTTGAGGCTGAAAGCAGGCTCCTTGAGCTCGCACTCAACGATCACCTCATTGCGCCTGTATATAACGGAGAAGCCCGCAGGCGATTCCGGCAATGCAAAAAGATCGGAGGCCGCAAGCACCGGCGCCGCAAAAAGCAACAACCGCAACAAACACCGGAGGAGGGAATCAGCCTGCTTGCGACCCATGTGTGCGGCACCGACCGGTTCTTGCAATTGGTTCGGCAGGTGCGGAAAGACTCCGCAAACCTTCTCAGGCCATCGTACACGGCCGCCACCGGAGGGCCAACCCCTTCCGAGTTCAATGGCCTTGAGGCAGAAATCCGCCCAGAATCAGCTGAAAAGTACGTTCGCGGCTTAAGTTCATGCGTGAAAGGGCCGCCGTGCCTGCTTCCTGAAGCACCTGCAGGCGCGTCCAATGCGCCACTTCCTGCGCGTAATCCACGTCCGCGATCCTGCTGTGGGCTTCACTTAGCTCAGCCCATATCGACTGCGCCGCACTGAGTTGGCCCTCAAGCATGAAACTCTGATAAGACCCCAGCCAGCCTCTTATTCTCGAGATCCAGTCCGAGGCGGCATCAACGATTCGAAGGGCATTTTCAGGATCCGTTGAAAGATCGTTGTCCCCGCCTGAAACAATGGTGTTCAGCCAGCCGAAGATGGTCTTCGTACTGCCGCCGTTTGTCGGTATCTCCTGGGTGGGCTGGCCCAAGTAAGGCGCGTCGACCGGCGGAAACCC
>CAZGYL010000654.1:0-3264 GCA_964529985.1 uncultured Planctomycetia bacterium
AATCGAGCCAGTCGGGCACGGGCCTCGGTTTTGTATTGACGAGGCCGCTCCATTGTTTGACCTTGAAATTACGGTGCATGATATAAACAGCGTCGCACTTCTTAAGAAGTCCGCTTGTCATGATCTTGCGGGTGAGGCGCGCGCGCGGATCGCGTGCTTTTGCAAACCTGCCGTAGGTTCCCACTTGAAAGACCCTTCCGTAGCGCTTTTCAGCTTCGGCCACCGCGCGGCCTTCTGCAATGAATCGGGTCATAGGTTTTTCACAGAGAACGTCTTTTCCCGCTTCCATCGCGGCGATCGAGATAAGAGCATGCCAGTGGGGGGGCGTTGCAATGGCTACTACATCAATGTCCTTTCGATCAAGCACCCTCCGGAAATCGGTATAGGTGGTCTTGTTGTCTACCCGTCCTTTCCAGCGCACATCACACTTGGCCAGCAGAACGGCATTGAGCTTGTGCCGGGTGTTCAGATCCCGGAAGGTACCCGGGCCTCGCCCGCCGCAGCCGATCAGCGCGCCGCCCACCGTTTCGCTGGGAGGTGTGTGCCCCGGTCCTCCCAGTACATGCCGCGGCACGATTGTAAAACCCGCAACAACCGCCGGCGTTCCGGCCAAAAACCTCCGGCGGGTGACCCTGCCTTTCTTAGCAGCCATCGGAAAAACCTCCTTCTGCTTGAAGCCGTCTGTTGAAGCAAAGCGAACCACGTGCGCGGCCCTGTTTTCAGCCTCTCGCGTCGCTTGGTTTCCGCACCTTTACCAGACTACGCGTTGAGTGCTTGATTTGTCAAAGGCCTCCGATCGCCTTTCCTTGAAGCTCAAGTAAGAGTTTGCGAGAATGAAATTCAGCGTCTTAAGCTTCTTCGCAGGCCTTGGGAGGTGTTGCTCAGAGAAACCGGAGGTAGGTGCCATGTCGCAGGTCGATCGCCGCCTGTTTCTGAAAACCGCAGCTGCGGCAGCCGGTCTGGCAGCGGGAGGGAGTTTGGAGGAAAAGGCTCTTCTGGCCTATACAGCGGGCGCCGCAGCACCGGCCCCTGTAAGCGCAGAGTCCGGTTTCCCTGTGGGAAAGATCAAAGATCTTACCGTAAGCCGGCTTATTTGCGGCGGGAATTTGATAAGCGGCTTCGCCCACAGCAGGGATTTGATGTATGTCTCGCCGCTTTTGAAGCACTACTTTACCCTGGATAAAATCTGCCAGACCCTTGCATTGTGTGAAGAGAACGGGATCAATACGGCTATTCTACGGGTTGACAGCCATATATTCGGGGTCCTGAACGCTTATTGGAATGAACGAGGGGGGAAGATCCAATGGATAGCCCAGGCCAAGCCGACCGTCAAAGATCTCTTCGGTGACATAGATAAGGCGGTGGACTTCGGTGCTTGCGCCGTCTACCTGCACGGCGGGGTCTGCGACGGTTGGGTCTCCAAGGGCAAGCTGGATCTGATCGCAAAGGCCCTCCGGCACATCAAGGAAAAGGGAGTTCCTGCGGGGATAGCCGGTCATGCGTTGAATACCATCAAGGCCTGCTTGGAAGCGGGATTGGATCCTGATTTCATAATGAAGACTCTTAATGCGAAGAATTACTGGTCGGCCACCATAAAACCGAGACACGACAGTGTGTGGGCGGAGACGCCCGAAGAGACGATCCGCTTTATGGCCGGAGTGAAGAAGCCTTGGATAGCCTATAAGGTACTGGGGGCCGGAGCGATCCACCCCCGCGAGGGTTTCAGATACGTTTTTGAGAACGGAGCGGACTTCGCCTGTGTGGGCATGTTCGATTTCCAAGTTGTTGAGGACGTGCTTCTTGCCAAGAGGACTTTATCGTCGATAAAGAAACGAAACCGGCCGTGGTGTGGGTAGGAGCGGTCCGGTCGGTCTTTTCCCGGTAGCCGCCGTGAATCTCTGTATGTTAGAATGAAACTCCGGCATGCATGGGGTGTAAAGGCAAAGGACCGAAGAGACGGAGTTTCAAGATGGCCGGGCGGCGTAAGAGAAAGCTCTCACGCAGAGGTTTTCTAGCCTCTGCAGGCTTCGCACTTGCGGGATCAGCGAACTCCGACAAAGCGCCTTCAGATAAGTTGGCTGTGGCTGTTGTCGGTGTGGGGCGCCAGGGCACCCGGCTTCTTACAGCTTGCCTGAAACTGCCGGGAGTTGCCGTAAAGGCTGTATGCGATGTGTGGGAGGCTTACAATCTCAAGAGGGCAAGGAGGCTTCTTGCACGTTATTTTCAGGATCACCGCGCTTACACCGATCTCAATGAGCTTCTCGATCGGGAAAAAGATCTTGACGCTGTAATACTCGCAACTCCTGACCGCTTTCACGCCGAGCAGGCCGAAGCGTGTCTTGAACACGGCCTGAACGTTTATTTGGAGGCACCCCCGGGTCGAACCGTCGAAGAAGCCCGCAAGGTGGTGAAGGCCGCCCGGCGGTCGGGCAAGGTCGTCCAAGTGGGGCTCCAGAGGCGCAGCGATCCGCGCTACCGCTATTGTGCCGACACGTTGCTGCGGCAGATCAAGCTGCTCGGAAGAATCGTCGCCGCCGAAGCCCAGCGGCATGAGCCTGTACGCTCGCCGCGCGGCTGGCCCCGGAGAGCCCCGGTAGCCCCTGAGGTACTGAAGCGCTTGGGATTCTCCTCAATGAAAGAATTCCGCAATTGGTACTGGAGCGAGAGATTCTCCGCCGGGCCGGTCATAACCTGGGGAAGCCACCAGCTGGATGTCCTCAATTGGTTTCTCGGAAGCCGGCCTGAGGTGATCCTCGGATCAGGCGGCACCGAGTACTTTAACCCCAAAGACCATTCGGTGATCGATATCGCGCTTGCGATACTTCTTTATCCCCTTCCCTCCGGTACCGTGCGCGTTTCTTACCGCGTGCTTACCTGCAACGGGAATCTGGGTGACTATGAGAAATTGCTCGGTGATGCCGGCACTCTGGTTCTCTCCGAAGGAGCGGGGCGTGCTGAGATCATAAGAGAAGAAAGGATCATCGGTTGGGAGCGGTGGGTCAACCTCGGAATTTTAAACGCTGTAAGGCCCAAAGGCGCGCAGAGTGAGCAAAGCGCCGCGCAACCTCTTCGTATAACGGATACGACGCCGCCCACGCTTTATCGATTGCCCGTTCAGGCGAAGGAGCCTGTATGGCAGCTCCACCTTGCCGATTTTTTCAAGGCCGTGCGGGAGGGATCCAAGCCTTCCTGCCCGCCTGAGACGGCTTTCGACGCTATGGTGGCCGCTGCAAAGGTCAAGGAGGCGGCGTTGAAATGCGGTGA
>CAZGYL010000655.1:0-3258 GCA_964529985.1 uncultured Planctomycetia bacterium
ATTTATAGACAACAAATATGAGGCTATGAGGATCGCCAATGCTCCGAAAACAGCCAAAGACAAAACTACGGAGAGAACCGCAAAATAACAAACGCCGCAAGCGTCAAGTATCCCCTTTCGTGCACGAACCAGCGAATAAGCGAACCACGCTAATACGATGAATACCGGCACGAATTGTAAAAGGGATAGCGTATCGTTCAACATACGATTCTTTCAATGTGCCGTCTCACCGAGGTGGCGGTCAAGCTTCTTCACACCTTTCTCACCACAGGCATTCTCTTTCTCCTGGTTCTCCTGCGCTTCGAGTCCCCGCACAGGATACCAGGCAACGCTTCCTTTTTGCATTATCACAGTGCTTTCCTTTTGTTTTATCATTCTCACCCGTTTTAATCGAAACCAACCTCTCGTTGGTATCGTAACTAGAGCAAAGAGGCCTATTCAAGCTGGGATCAAGCGAGCTTGTGTTTGTATAGGTCAGGCTCAGCCTTCTCCCTCCCTGAACCTTATACCAGACAGAGACGGAACTCTCCGTGGCAAGTTATAAGGTCATTCTCCGAAGGATCGCTCTTTCCCGCCCTTTTCCATTGCTTCGTCGAGTTCCTTATAAAGTTTCTCCCAATCGCGCTCCCCAAGCTCCGGACCCGAGATGTACAGTAGTTTAAACCGGCCAACGGTAGAAGGCCGGTCGTCTCCATAGCTGCCCCCTTCCAGTCTGTGAATGAACCCGTTCTCAACGAAAAGAACAAAGCCTCCTCCGCACTTCAGACCTCGCATTTCAACATCTACGTCACTGATTACCACTTGCTTTCTCAAGGGTCGGGTAGGTGCACGGTTTCCTTGGACGCTCGTTTGGGGGAAAATTTGTGCCCAGGAAGCCGGATATGGCACACCCTGCATTGATTACGCTGAGCGCGGCGACTGCTTTCTTACCCTTGTCACCCATCCCCATATCGCAAATCCCATGGCTATGGCCCAAAAAGTGTAATTGACTATGTCGTGTGCCACCCACCAGGGTAAACCCCAATAACCGCGAACCTGGACCAGCAGGATTCGAACGCCGTCGAGACTGGCTACAACAATAACAAAAACACACAAGCGCAGAAGTGACCGCAGGAAGCTCCCTCCCCAAACGACGAAGGGCGCAGCGGCAAGAAGGAGATCCGCGTATAAACACCGAGGCGTCACGGGGCCGGAGGCTGAAGGCAGCACGACTGCAGACCATGCCTCAAAATCGCGAAAGGTTCTTAAGCTGCCGGTTCTGACGATGCACATGTAACTTGCCATTATCCGCCGCCAGAATTCCCAATCAATGAAGTTGAACGAAACAAATAAACAAACGGACAAAACAGGTGGTGCTGTCCAGCCGAAAGCTCGTAGAAAACGCGCCCTTTTGCTTGAGCCATTCATGGATAGATTTCTCGTCCTTGAGAAGTCTATATATCAAGTGTCACTCGTCTACACCTGCCGTTGTAAAAGAGCACTATACTCGAGTCGCCTGCCCCCCACAGCCTATCCGCGGAGACTCCCATAGCTTCAATCCTCCGAATAGAGACCCGACCGAGGCTTGTTACCTTCCCGTTGCGGTCGACTTTGAAAACGTTGCCGTCTCTGCTGCCAAAGAATACGTAACTTTCCCCGGCAAAGGGGCCATACCAGACCCGCACCGAGATGGGAACTGTCTTCGCACCCCAGAATAGCTGCGAGGACCTTTCGCCTCGGCAGTCCGTGTTTAAGTCCTTGAAGAAAACAGGCTCTCCTTGCACAAACCCTACAAACCGTCCCTCGTTTCCCGGTATAGTTTCCCCCTCAATCGATACCCCTCCGTCTTCTTCGAAGCGAAGTGCAAAGCAGCTCCTGCCGCAGTACCCGACAGCCTTTGACGCATTTAGGAATGCGAAACGCCAAAGCCGGCCCTTTGGCAAACAGACCCGGCGGACAACTCGTACCTTTTTTTGCACACGCATTGCGTACGCTTGCCATTTCTCCAGGTCGCGCAAGCTCACGGAGAGGGCGATAATATTACTTCCCTGTCTGTTCAATACCAAATCGAAAAAGACTTCGCTTTTTTTCAGAATGAGCCATTGAGTCACTCGCTTCTGAGGCTCTAATACGAAGACTCCGCCCATGCTTAATCCAATGAGGCGGAATGGATCTTTCAACGGTTCAACCTTTCCGACATTGAAAGGTACACCGGCGGTTCCTTTGTTTCCTTGCCATTTCCATAAAACCGTTGTCCCGATAGGGGCTAAAGAGGTGTCCCCGTCTTTGCGCACCGGCACAAGAAAGTCCACCTTCGCTACGTAGTCCCCAAGTTCGTTTGCGCGGGAGACAACCAAGACTTTTCTTTGCGGATAGATGCACGGAAGCTTCACCATAAGAATTGCCAGCAGGGACAAAAATCCGCAGACAGATAGCAAGACAGCTTTGCAGGAAACTGTTTTCGACATCCGAGGAGAGGATCCAATGCCCGTTCGTACCTTCGCGTACGAAAATAGAGTTGTCAGAAGGAGAAGCAGCGTGTAAGGAACTAATGTATTGAGTGCACTTTTGAGGATATCAAGGCTAACCATCCACCAAATCAAGAAGGCTGTTCCCCAAGCTGGAGCGAGAAAAAGCAAACGCCGACCCAGGATTCTGAGGAGACCGTGCACCGGCGCCATCTCAAGTCTTCTGATTGTGCGAACCAACAGTTGGGCCGCCGAAACAAAAGCCAAAGCTGCGCTTCCCAAGCAAACCAGGCATATGGAAAGTTCTGATAGGCGCTCCACTCCTTCTACAATGCAGCTAAGTGCGTACGCGGTCAGAAGAGTACCAGCTTTAGCGCAGATCAATGCCCCGGCAAAGGCCAGAGGTAGCGAGATGAAAGACGCTGAAACTTCCGCGTACCTAAGCAGTACCCACCCCAGTCCTGCCGCAAGCAAAAGAGACGCCCAGGAAAAGGCTGGCCGAGATCCGTAGGATAGATCGTAAATCCATGTAAAATTTCCGTACCATGGGGGGCAGAAGGCCATTCCGCCTTTATCGTGACCCAAAACAAAGAATAGAACCAGCGCTTCAGAGAAAAGCATGATAAGCCAGGATAAGCTTTCTCCTATTACGCCTGCTCCCCCTACCAGGAAACGGAAAAGGAGGCGGTCGGTTTGCGGAGGGCTCGATGTCGGCTCTGTCCCCTTTTTTCTGTAAATTTGCCGGGAAGCGGTCCACACAGGCGACCTCCGTGTCACCACCTGCGTTTTCGATTATGCTCGGAGCCCACGG
>CAZGYL010000656.1:0-3255 GCA_964529985.1 uncultured Planctomycetia bacterium
GTTTTTTCATGAGCTGCCAGTCTCCTTTTCCGAGAGCCTGATCAAGCTGCGGTCGCCCTGGGACCTTTCACAAGGCATGTCTCGATCCCGGGCGAGTTTAACAGGAAGAAAAGCTCCCGCAAGGCTACCGGTCGCGCGATTTCAGGCTTGAGCCTAAATGAGGGGCGCGGAAGTCCCGACGCGGTCTTATGATGTCAGCCACGTTGTATATGCGTAGAACGAGCCTGGGTCGATATTCTTCCTTTGTAAGTACGAGGACTGCTCCGGCCTTAACCTTGAACCTGTAACTGCCGGTCTCAACAGCTATCAGATCCAAGATGTCGGCAAGCCGGAGCCTGGTGACCTGAAGATCCACGCGGGGCTCCTTTTTCTTGAGGGCTTTCTTGACACGCGCGCTCAGGATGAAGGGTACCCCGGCCAAGCGGCGCAATGTCTCCAGAGCTTCCGGAAGAGACGTTTGCTTGAACGACACGCTGAGGCGCGTGCGATCGAGTTTCCTTGCCACGCGCCGCACGGAAAGCGGATCGTTTTTCCAGTCCACGTCGCCCAATACAGAGGGAGTGCGGGAACGGGGCTCCGCCGCTTTGCGCACCAAGCTTACAAGCTTCTCCTTCTCAAAGCCGGGCTTTGACGCAGTGGCGGTTTCCCCCGCCCTTGAGCTTCCAGCCGGTATGCTCAGGCATAAGAACAACGACCACAGGGCAACGGAACGAAAGCGCTGCACTTGAGCCTCCCGCGCTGCCGCGCTTGCAGTTTCTTATGCTCCGAAGCCTATTCTACGTCACGCCAGGCCGTTTGGGTAGAAAAAGCAGAGGGAGCGGGAGCTCCTGCCGACTAGGCCGGATTTGGCACGTAGTGCGGGACCGGCCGCGGCTGATCCTGCTTTCGCTTAACTTTGAGGGCCTCAAGGTACCTGCACAAAAGAGCACCGTTGTGCACGAAATCCCGGATATAGAGTCAGCCCGCTTCGTCTTCAGTGAGCCGCAGAAAGACCTCTTCGAGGCGTTCCCGCTGACCGAGGAGTTTCTCCTGCGGGCCGTCCCAGCGGATCTTCCCTTGGTGAAGGATGATAACCCGGCCTCCTATCTGTTCCGCCAAAGCCAAGCTGTGGGTTGAAAGCAAGACCGCTGCTCCGGCTCCGGCCGCCTGTGCGAGGGCTTCAACAGCCCGCCTGAGATGGCGTGGGTCCAGACCTACCCAAGGCTCATCTATAAGCACGAGTTTAGGCTGGGGGAGAAGCGCCGCCGCGAAGCACAGACGCTGCCGCATGCCGTGCGAATAAGTACCGATCAGCGCGCCTGCTTCGCCGTCAAGGCCGAAATGCGCGAGGAGCTCCTGCGCTTTCGACCGCCAGTTGCGCCGATCAAGGCCGTAGACGCTTGCAACAAAAGAAAGATACTCCCAGCCGGTAAGGCGTTCGTAAAGATCTGGGTGGTCGGGGATGTACGTAAGATTGCGCTTGGCGGCCAGGGGATTTTCAACCACATCCGTACCGCAGATTTTCAAAGTTCCTGAGGTCGGTCTCAATAGACCGCAAATGAGCTTGAGAAGTGTTGTCTTGCCTGCACCGTTGGGCCCGAGAAGCGAAACGATCCTGCCGCCCTCAATGCCGAACGATACACCGTCGAGGGCAAGCTTCCGGCCGAATTGCTTCCGGACCTCTGAAACTTCCAAAACTGGTTCCATTCTACTTCCCTTCCGGAATTTGCGCTGACTTGACGCCCTTTTCCCTGATCCGCCGTCTCGCACCCGGGGGGCCGAAGCGCCTGCGCACTTCAGCCTCTGTGGTGCGCCGCAGAGATATCCCGGCAGGTCCTACCACGCTTAGTATCTCTCCGGTTGAAGAAGCGATGACCGTAAAGCGCCCGACCGGCGAAGTAACCTCCGCTGCATAGCCTTCGATCTTGATGCCCGCAAGCTGCACCTGCTTTTTCTCAGTGACTCGAAGCCGCATAACCGCTTGGCGTCTTGTCAGCGGATCAAAGTACGAGAAGCTCCTGCTTTCACCTTCGTGTAGATTACCGAGAGGAGGAAGCGGAAACACAGGGCCGCCGAAGCCTAGTTCCGCCGGCACGGACAGCAAGCTCCCCTGCGAACCCGGCGTTCGGATCCGCAGCTCCAAGTTCGTACCGCGGCGTTTACCCTCAAGCAGGAACCTCTTTCCGAAAGCCCCAAGCTCCCCTGTCACCTGCTCAACCAGTCCCGAGTCGTTTAGAGAGCTCACCAGATTAAGCTCTACGTCGCCGCGTTCCTTCAGCACCGGAACCATATGGAGGTAAGCCTCCAGCGATACCCGGTACCTGGCAGGCATTTCCTTAAACAACCTTTCAACTCGAAGTCCGCTGTAGCCGCGGACTTTCCCTCCGAAGAGGATGAGCAGGTACCTGCTGCGTTCATTGCGGAATCCCAGGAAATCCGTAAGGGCCCGACTGTAACCGCTGAGCCTCGAGTACCGTGCCTGCAAAGCAGCGTACCTGACGTGAACGAGGACAAAGACGCAAACGGCGAGAAGATAGGAAACGTAGCGCATCAAACGCATTGAGTCCCCCGCATTAGAACTCCCGTGCCCGGTAAGCCCTGAGAGCCCAGAAGTATCCTCCTGCAGCCACTGCAAGAGAAAGACCGACCGCCGAAACGGTTGCAACAGCGCCGGGAAGCGTATTTCTTCCGGCGGCCGCACCTAACGCCCATAGACCGACCGCAACAACCACAAAGCCCGAGCTTGTAAGAAAGTTTGCGGTTCCACCCATGGTCCCGAGAACCTCCCCCGGCCTGTCGCTCGTAAACTCAGCGAAAGTAGCGCTGAAAGCCAGCGCCAGTCCTGTAAGAGTTTGCGCCAAGCAGAAAAGGAAACCTGTGCCGGCGAGAGCATCGGCTCGAGAAAGGCCAAGGGCGCTGTGACTGGAAAAGGACAGCGCTACAGCCGCCGGTAGCATAAAGAGATATCCCAGGAAGAGTTTCGCGCGGAGAATCGTTTCCGGCCCCTGAGGAGCTGAAGCCAGCACCCAGATCGACAGCCCTTCGGTGCCCAGAAGGGGGTAAACGAACCGCGAGCTGAAACTGCCCAGAATGAAAGACATTGCTGCGATATTTGCTGTTGCAACGTACCGCATGTAGCTTTCAGGAAGAACGCCTCTGGGGAAACGCAGCAGGCTCAGCGAGTAGAGGCCCATAAGGAGAAGAAAGAGAACCAGCTGCAGGGATTGGGCAGGATCGCGCAGAAAAAGAAGGATATCCTTGCGAATGATGGCTGCG
>CAZGYL010000657.1:0-3253 GCA_964529985.1 uncultured Planctomycetia bacterium
GCGGAGCGAACCGCCTGAAAAATCAGTACGGATACCACAAGCGGCGCGACTTCCGGCCTGAGAAAAGACGCAGCCTCCGGCTGAAACTCTGATTGACGCGGGCCGTTCTCTCTGTCATGCTGAAAAAGGAGAGGTCTGAAGGAGAGGGCGGTGCGGCTGGCGGTTTCAGAGAGCGCCGGAGGTTGCTGTGAGATGTGCTCGTTGCAATAAGGAAGTTCCGGTCCTCACTCCCTCACCTGCCGGCGAACAGGACCTCTGTGAGGAGTGTTACGCGCAGGTTTACGAAGAGCTTCAGGCCCGAAGAGCCGGAGGTAAGAAGGGACTTTTCGGGGCCATCCTCTTCGCTGCGATCCTGGTGGGTGTTTTCGGCTACATACTCCTCCGGCCCGGCCGTTTGCCTGATAACGATACGAAACAGAAAAGGCTCGATCTGAAGAGCCTCACAGGACCGAACAAAGCCGCCGCCCCTTTGCGAAGAAAGCCGAAGCCGCCTTTGCGTTCTTCCCGAAAGCCCGCTTTGCCCGCGGCCGCTGCTCCGAGCCCCGGAAAAAGAAAGATCGAGAGATCCGGCACCGCCGCTCTCCGCACTCCCTCCGCCGTGCTTCGATTCGCCTCTGCGCGGAAGCTGCGCACCGTTTCGATTGTGCCGGTTGAGTTGCCGGAAGGCACTTCAGCTCCTGTAATCACCGACGAAGAGTTTCAGCTCATCGAAGTAACTCTCAACGCGGCTCCGACTGCGCAAGGGGTCGGTGAAGTGGAGATTCCAGCCGTCTTGCTTTCTGCGGGCGGAGAGATCTTTTCGCCTTTCCAAACGAGAGTGTTCAGCCACCCATATAGGGCCCCGTCGGCTGAGGTGCTCGAGCTGGCTGAGGGAGCAAGAATCGTTGTTGTTTTTGAAGCTCAAGAAGACGGCGTGGAGCCTGTCTCCCGCGGCCGGGTTATTGAAGAGGTTGTCGTGGGAAGCACCGGGCGCACCGAGCGGATTCCGGTAACTTTCCTCTATGCAATTCCACCCGGAGCCAGCCCCCCGTACAAAATCGTAATGGACGATCAGGAGCTCACCGTTCCCGAGGTAAAGCCGCCGCCTGAGAAACCTGCTCCCAAGCGGCCCCCTCCCGGTACCCCGGAGAAGGAACAACCCGAGGAAAGTGCTTCGCCTGAGGAAACGCCCGGGGGACAGCCTTTTTAATCCTGCGCTGATTGGCTCTTGAAATAAACGGGCGGATCCTGCTAAAGTCCCACTTTTCAGGCGAGGTATAACCGTGCAACCGGTTGAGAATGTTTTTACAGATCTTCCGGGATTTCACTGCTTTGTGTGCAGTCCGGCCAATCAGCGGGGCTTGCGGTTGTCTTTCTTCTGGGAGGAGGAAAGCAGCGAAGTCCTCACGTACCTGCAAACCGACGAAACGCTAAGCGGTTTTCCCCGAATCCTTCACGGCGGTGTTCAAACAACGGTTCTCGATGAGCTCGCGTTTTGGGCGGTTTTTGTGCCGTTCCGCGTGCTTACCGTCACAGCCGAAATAAACGTCCGTTTCCTTAAACCCGTGCCTACGGGCTGCCGTATCGTTGCAAGGGCGAAGGGCAGGCGGCCCAGGCACCGGCTGGCGCGGGTGAAGGCATCTTTAGGCCCTGAGGGAGAAAACCCTTGTACTGAAGCTGAGATCTTGGTCTTTGTGCCCGACAGGCGGGTTTGGGCGGAGCAGTTCGGAGGAAAGATCCCCGACCGGCTTCTGCCCTATTTGCCCGAGAGTTGAGGAGAACCTGGGGCGGGGACCACTGCACGCCGTTTCACAACCTCAAGAGCGGCTTATCTCAAGGGGGTTACCACCGGCCCCTCGGGCGTATCCTTGACCGCAAAGCCCATGGCCCTGATCTCCTCGCGCAACTTATCCGCTGTTTGGAAATCTTTCCGCGCGCGGGCTTCCTGACGTGCTGCGACTTTAGCCATAACCTCGGCCGGGATTTCCTGCTTGCCTTCCGGAGCATCGCCTCTCAAAGCTTTCCGCGGCACACCGAGGATTCTACCGAAAAGGCCGAAGTGACCCAGTATCGCTTCCTTTACCTGCTCTCCCAACGCGGCCCCTCCGGCAAGCAGCGCATTCACGCGGCGCGTAAAAGCAAGGAGTTCGGCGACGGCTTTTGGTGTGTTGAAGTCATCGCACAAAGCCGCCTCAAGGCGATCTCTGGACGCCGTCACCTCTTCCATAAAAGATTCGCCTCCGTGCTTTGAGCCGGGACGTTTCCTGAGGTTCCTTATCGACTCTTCGATCCGCTCCAGGTGCATAGTGGCCGTGTTCAGGGCTTCTTCCGCCAAATCGATCGGGCTCCTATATGCAGTGGAAAGGCAGAAGAGCCTGAACGCCTCGGGATCCCACCGGTCAAGCAACTGCTTCACCGTAATGAAGTTGCCCAGGCTTTTTGCCATCTTCTGGCCGTTTATTTCAACAAGCCCGCTGTGAATCCAATAGCGGACGAACGTTTTACCCGTAGCCCCTTCACTCTGAGCGATCTCGTTTTCGTGATGCGGAAAGCTCAGTTCTATCGCTCCGCCGTGGATGTCGAAAGTCTCCCCGAGGTACTTCATGGACATCGCCGAGCATTCAATGTGCCAGCCGGGGTATCCGAGTCCCCACGGCGATTCCCATTTCATTATGTGCTGCGGCGGAGCGCGGAACCAAAGGGCAAAATCAGCAGGATCACGCTTGGCCGAATCAAGGCTTACGCGCGCACCTGCCATGAGCTCCTCAAGGCGCCTCCCGGAGAGGCAGCCGTACTTGGGGAATTTCCGCACTTCGTAGTAAACGGTGCCGTTTACCTCGTAAGCGTAGCCCCTTTCCAAAAGGCGTTTCACAAGCTCGATCATCTCCGCGATATGCTCTGTGGCGCGGGGCGTGTAATCAGGCTTTGCAACCCCGAGAGCCGCCATGTCACGGAAGTATTCCTCCATGTAACGGGTCGCGAGCTCGTAGGGATCAATGCGGCGCTTCTTCGCCTCCCTCTCGACCTTGTCTTCGCCGTCGTCCGCATCGTCGGTCAAATGCCCCACGTCGGTGATGTTGCTCACATAAGTGACCTTGTACCCCAAGTGGCGCAGGAAATTCGCTATTACGTCGTAAACTATCGCCGTTCTTGCGTGCCCCAGGTGAGCGGGTCCGTACACAGTCGGACCGCAGACGTACATGCCGATTTTCCCCGGCTCGACGGGCTGAAGCGGCTCCTTCTTCCTGCCTAAGGTGTTTGTGACGATTACAGA
>CAZGYL010000658.1:0-3251 GCA_964529985.1 uncultured Planctomycetia bacterium
CAGCGCTTCGACCCTTATATCCGTCTTGAACTGCAGCAACACCGAAGGCCTTATCTTGGAAACTTCACCAGGCGGCCGCCGAGGCGTGGTTGAACTTCAGGTCGAACCCCAAGGTGGGCTGGAGATAAAGGTGAAAGTCCTCCTGGTTCAGTACGGCTCCGATTCCCTGCCCGGAATCCGATCTTGGTCCTTCGGGGTGACGCATGATCCTTCCGTTCTACAGCTTGTTTCGGTAAGCCAGACACCCGAACTTGCCGGAGTTTTGGGCTCAGAGCCTTACACGAGCACTCGAATCCGAGCCAACGGATTCACCCAGGCGGTTATTCTTTCAACACGCACACTTATGGAGCTTCCCGCCGGGTTGGCTTCACTGCCGGTTGCGGAAGCCACTTACCGCCTTGTTGCAGATCACAGTGTCGTGGGAAGCTCGATCACAACGGCGCTGCGCTTTACAGACACAGTGGGAAGCCCTCCTGTTGAGATCCTTATCAACCGCGCCCTGGAAGGATATCTGCCTTGTGAAACAGCGGGCCTGCAGTTTGAAATCCTTGTCGTAGGCGAAGTTGCGCCTAGATTCCTACGTGGCGATACCAACAGCGACGGAGCCAGGGATATCTCCGATGCGGTTGCAGTGCTGCGTTACCTTTTCGCCGGAGCTTCCCTCGGGTGTCTCGACGCAGCGGATGTCAACGATGACGGTCGCCTGACCATTGCAGATCCTGTTGCGCTTCTCGGATACCTGTTCGGCTCCGGCGCACCTCTGCCCGAGCCGTTCGAAGCCCCGGGCCCCGATCCCACCGACGACTCACTGGATTGCGCCGAAGGCTTTTGACCGAGCGGACGAGCAGGCCTTCGGCCGCCTTGAATCACACCTTCTGCACGCGTATGATGGGAGAACGGCTTTTTGAGACGTCTTCGCCCTGAAAGGCAGGCGAACGAATGCCGATACCCCGGCTCCGGAGCTGGAGCACGGGAAAGGAACAAAGGAGGATCCAAGGTGGAAAAACAAAAACACCTTACCAGGCGGAAATTCGTTAAGACCGCAGCCGCTTCAACGGGGCTGGGCTTAAGCGCCATGTTGTGGTCCAAGCGTGTGCTCGGGGCAAACAGGCGGATCCGTTGCGGTTTTATAGGAGTGGGAAGCCGCGGGACGGCGCTCCTGCGCCAAACAATTAAGTGTCAAAGCATCGGAGCTGAAATCGGAAGACTTTGCGATATTCAAAAGCTTCAAGTCAGAAAAGCCCTTGCCGAGGTCAAGGTCCACCAGCCGGGTGCGGACGTGAAAATCGGCACTGACTGGCGGGCGGTCATCGACGACGACAGCCTGGATGCGATCTTCATTGCAACGCCCCAGTACCTGCATATTCCCATTGCACTTGCAGCCGTCGAGGCGAAGTTCGCGGTGTATTGCGAAAAGGCGCTGGGATATACGATCCAAGAGTGCTTCGATATCTGCAAAGCGGTCGAAAAGGCCGGAGTCGTCTTTCAGGTGGGACACCAGCGGCACTACAGCACCATGTACCGCGAAGCGAAAAAGCTCATTGACGAGGGTGAAATCGGGCAGATCACCTTGGTGCGCGGCCAGTGGCACCGTAACAGCGAAGATCGCAGGCCGTGCATTGATCCCGCCCTCGATCCGCTGGTGAACTGGCGGGTGTACAGCGAGTATACAGGCGGTTTGATGTCCGAGTTTGGGGCTCACCAAATCGATGTCGTAAACTGGTTCCTCGGAGCTCACCCTGTTTCAGTCTGCGCGGCCGGGGGCGTTGATTGGTACCACGACGGACGCGATACCTTTGATAACGTCTGCACGATCTTTACATATCCAAACGGCGTTAAGTTCGTGTATACAACGATCTTGACAAACTCTCATATGGACGCGGTGGAGCACTTCCTGGGAACGAAAGGGACGATTGAGACCTCGCTCCTTTTCGGCGGCAGGGTTTTCTGGGAACCTAAGACCCTTGCGGGACAACAGGTTACAGGCACCCCGATTCCCTGCCACCAGTGCCAGCAGGAGCAGAATCCCGACCGCCACATGGTGATTCCGGGAAGTAGACCCCGGGCCGACTGCGATCCGCGTAAAGTGGAAAAGGCGGGGGCTCACTCCCCCATGGAGACCTACAACGCCGTTAAGTCCTTCATCCAGTGCTGCCAGACGGGCAAACGACCTGAAGCCGACGTCATTGTAGGCCGCAATGCAGCCGTTCCGGCCCTAATGGCCAATATCGCAGTTCGTGAAAACCGCACGGTCTACTGGTCGGAATTCGATCCTGAAGCCTGAAACTCGAGCCGAGAAAACCCAACAAAAACGGGCCGGGGAAAACCCGGCCCGTCGCATTCCAAACAGCCTTAAGTCTTACTTCGCCACCTCACTCAACACATCGACAAGAGCGTTGAGCTTCCATTGCTCGCCCAGTGCTCCGTCCAGGTGATAAAGAACCTTCCCCCCGGCGCTTACAAGAACGTGTGACGGCAACGTCAGAATGCCGTAACGCTTAACCCAATCCCTGCAAACGGGCAGGCAAGGGAAAGACAGTTTTTCCCGTTTTACAAAGTCTATCGCCTGTTTTTTCAGTTTAGGCGTCCAGTAATAATTGTAGACCGCACCCAAGACTTGTACGCCCTTGCTCTGCGCGTAGGCCACTGCTTTTTTCAAAAGGGGAAGCTCCTTGCGCACCCCATTGTGGTACGGCCGGATAACCAAAATGAGAACCGGTTTGCCGGCCAGTCCGGCGGCCTGAAACTCCTTTCCGTTCAGATCCTTCTCCGGCAGAGTCAAATCAGCAGATTTTGCCTTGGAGATCTTCTTTTTCAGGTTGTAAGGGAAAAGGCGTTTTTCACGCGAACGCTCTCTCTTCAGCTGGCGCTCCAGGTCGTCTATAAGGCCCTGAAGCTGCTTGTTCTTTTCTTTGTCTTTGCGGATGTTGTCGAAATGCTTGGAGTTGCGCAGGACCTCGACGTTCTTGTAGTCCCAATCAACGGCCTTCTCAAGGTAATCAAGCGCTTCGGCGTAGTAATCCTCCGCGCCCTCCGGATCCGGTTCCATGGAAGCGTACGCCGCGGCTATGCAGAAAGCCACGTAAGGATCCTCGGCCACAAAATTCTTAAGCAGCTGCTTCCCTTCTTTTATCACCTTGCCGTATTGGCCCTGCTGGAGCCAGCGGTCAAGGTTCCGGCATTTGTTAAAATACTGGGGCAGCATGCGTACGGGCAGCTGCGCGGGGTCGTCCTTCGCCGCCGCGCCGAAA
>CAZGYL010000659.1:0-3249 GCA_964529985.1 uncultured Planctomycetia bacterium
AGCTTGCCATTCAGCATGCCACTCAGCTTGTCATTCGGCATGTGTGAGCGGAGGGTCGCACTGATGGCGCATGCAGGTATTTGGAAGCGCCTTTTTGAAAGAAAACCTTTTTTCGAGGCGCCTCCGGCGGGGCCGGCCGTTCCTGTAGAACCCGTCCTTTCATGGATAGATGAATGCATCAGGCGCATTCGGCCTTTTATTGCGGTACGCAGCGAAGACAACCTTCTCATTAAACTTCCAAATGAAGTCCATAAGCTGAATCAGCCCGCTGTTGAACTCCTCAAAGACCTTCTTTCGGGTCAATCGATTTCCTCTATTGCCCGCAGACGCCGTTGGAGCGTGCGCCAGCGGCGTGAAGTGATCGCATTTTTCTGCGCGCTTGAGAGGTTCATGAAAGGGGAACCTACTGCAGGGCTGTGTCCGGGGACCGAGGTTGAGAGCTTCCGGTTGGGCGTGGCCGCTTTGCCGGTGCTTTCGGAGATCGCTCTTACGTATCGTTGTAACCTCAAATGCGCGTTCTGCTATGCCGGCTGCGGCCCGAGTCGTGTTTCCACCGAGCTTTCAACAGGCGATGTGAAGCGGATCCTGCGGGCGCTTTTTTGCGAAGCCAAAGTGCCGTCGGTGAGCTTCACGGGCGGAGAGCCCGCTTTGAGATCCGATCTGTGTGAGCTTGTGCGCTATGCCAAGGAAACAGGCTTTCGTGTGAACCTCATAACAAACGGGACGTTGATCGACCGTAAGCTTGCGGTACGCCTCAGGGAAAGCGGCTTGGACTCGGCGCAGGTGAGTCTTGAAGGCGTTGAAGCCGGGACGCATGACGGCCTTACCGGCGTTGAAGGATCGTTTGAGCGGTGTCTGCAGGGAATCAGGAATCTCAAGGCGGCGGGGGTCGAAGTCCATACGAACACAACCGCAGTACGCCGCAACCTGCAGGAGCTTATCCGGCTCCCGCGCTTTGTGAAAGAAACGCTGGGAAACGATAGATTCAGCCTGAACATGCTTATACCGGCCGGAGCCGCCGCCCGGAGGCGCGACCTTTTCGTGTACTACAGTGAGATCGGCCGTCATGTGGAACGCATTCTCCGTGAGGCTGAGCGCTGGGGCGTGCGCTTTCTGTGGTACTCGCCGACACCACTTTGCCTTTTCAATCCGATAGCGCTCGGCCTCGGGAACAAGGGGTGCAGCGCGTGCGACGGTCTGATTTCGGTTGCACCCAACGGCGACGTTCTTCCCTGCTCTTCATGGGCTGAGCCTGTAGGTAATCTGCTCCGGCAGGAGGTCTTGAGTGTTTGGCGCTCGGCGAAAGCCGTCTCTTACCGTCGCAAAGAGTTTGCACCTCGGGCCTGCCGGAGCTGCGAGCACTTTGCGGTGTGCCAAGGTGCGTGTCCCCTGTACTTCCAATCGGTCGGTATGGAGGAGCTTCATGGCCGAGGCGAAGCTTTTTCGTTTGCGGGCTTACCTGCCGGATCCTGAAGAGCGGCAGGTTGTGATATTTCACATATGGCCTTCGCTTGAGTACGGAAAACGCCTTGCTTTGAGCTTCGGTCTGGCCGCTTCGGGATTGTTGCTCCAGGTCTTAAGCGCCGACTTCTGGTGGGGCGCGCTTCCGCTTGCGCTCGGCAACATGCTTTTGCTTGTCCGCGGATATGACAATCGGGTTGATTTCGGCTCCTATGATCCTGAAGCGGAATGGGTATGCGCCTCGCCTCAAAAACTCGATGAGCTTGTAGAGCTTGACCGCAAGGCGCGCGCTTGGGATGTAAGCGCGCTGGATGTGACGAATCCTCTGGGGTTCGTTGTCTTCCTCGGAGTTTCGGGTCTGCTGGGGTATTTGATCTGGGCCACAGAGGGATATATGCGGATACTGGCGGCCGATGCCGCTCTCTTGCTGCTGCCTCATTGGATAACGGGCATAAGATCTATCCTGAAACTGCCGCGCCTTATGGTGAAAGTTGCAACCCTGAAGCAGGCCTTGGAGAGCCTGCCTGCTGCGGCCTCGGACTGGGAAAAAGACGTTATGGTGCTTCTTGTGGGCGACGAAAGGAAACTCCCGGAAGATGTGAAGCTCAGGCTCACACCTGCTGGTGCGCCTTCGGATTTCCTCGGTCTCTACGGGCAGGTTGTGATAAACGATGTTCAGGGCACCTCCTATCCTTACTTCTACGTGGTCGTGGCCGTCAGGAAGGGCTGCGGACTCCAGAAGGTTTTCGACTCCTACGAGCCGCCCGACGGATTGGTCAAGGAATTCGGGGGTGAAGACAATGTGGAGTTTATTGTGATCCGCCAGAGGACGACGAAGCGCTCAGGCTATCACACGAAACCGGCCGCTGTCGAGCGCATTCTTGCTGAAGGTGTAAGTGCTGCTCAGGCTGCAGCAAAGAAGTGAACTTATGCGGTGATATTGAAGGCCGCAAACGAACGAAAAACCGGTTCCGCGACCGCCTTTGTTACAACAAGTTTGATTTCGGAAAGCGTAACAGCCGGGCACTTCTGGATCCGCTTGTGGCCTATGCAGGTTCCATCACCGATCACCTGCAGGCCCTTCTGAGGGGTGAGGCCTTCAAGGCGGTAAGCGCGCACACGCTCTCCCTTTGAAATGTCTTCTGCGAGAACGACATGGTTTACAGGTTGCGGCGAAGGGAGCTTCAGGGTCAACTCCCTACCGCGTCCTGCGGTTTCTGCAAGCGGTTTGCGGAATCGCCTTCTCAATTCTCTGCCGAACTCTTCAAGCCGGCGTAAATCTCCTTCAGGTACGCGACCTTCCGGGTTTATCACGACTCCTATGACAAGATTGCAATTGCGCCCCACAGATTGATAGTACATGCGCATGAGTGCATCAACCGAAAGCACTCCCCTTTCTCCTCCGGGCCTGAAGAGCCAGTCGTGAACGCCGCGTGCGGCGCGGAGCGGAACATCCACCATTGCCGGACACCACGCCTTTCCGTCTGGATCGCCGGTTGCCAGTAAGGCCCTGCCTCGCCGGCCCCGCGTGTGCGCAAGTGTTTGGGAAGCGACATCCGGCATGGTCACCCAACACGGATAAGGAGCCCAGCCTCGCTCGTTTCCTATCCACCTGTGATCGGCGCGCTGAATGCTGTGATAAAAGACGATCGAAGGCTGATAGCGCTCAACGATCGGAAGCACATCCGGACCGCCTTCCCGGGGCGTCTTGACTCCCGCGTCGAACCACAGCTCAAGCAAAGGACCGTAACGCGAGCAAAGCTCGCGGGTCATCCCTTCCGCAATACG
>CAZGYL010000660.1:0-3232 GCA_964529985.1 uncultured Planctomycetia bacterium
TCGCTGCTCCCACGGCTTTCGTTAAGGACTTGAATAGCCAGCACATTTCGGCCTGCACGAAGTAACGGCGAACCTGTAAGGTCAATCACATCCGCTCCGTCGGTTACTTCGTGAGTGTCCGCTGCGGTTGCTGAGTGGCCGAGGGGAACGCCGGGTGTGCCTCCCGCACTTTGTGAGCGCCAGATTTCGGTGCCGTTCAGGTACGCGACGAATGCGTCATCGTATGAAACCGTAAGCGTCAATGATACGAACGCAGCCGGATCATCAAGCGTAAAAGATTTGCGCACGTAAACTGTTGTATAGTTATCCCGCATGTCGGAGAGCACCGTCGCATCATCGTTGTCCCCATAACCGAAGCCGCTCGGCCCTTCCGGCCAACTGCTGTCGTTGAAATCAGGCCTTGTCCATGCACCGATAGGACTGGCGGGCTCGCGGGTCCCCTTGAAGTAGCGCCAGGTGTCGCCCGGTGCGATGATTGTGCGGGTGATTCGAGCCTGGTATGTGGAATTTGGTGCTCCAGGGGTTCCTCCCAATGGGATAGAGGAACGCCACACCCATTGCTGGGTCCCGTCGGCCAGGTAATCGGTGCGTTCCAAGCTCGGGCCCAGGCCATCGGGGTTTTCGGGCCATGGGTCGTCATCATCATAAGCGACCTGGTCGACAAGGGTGCCGTCCGGGGCCCTGAGAGCCACAATGTCCCGGCCGTTTGATAGATTTCCGTTGAAATCGCCTACAACCGCTTCTACGTTCGGGTACAGCCGCCTGAAGTATTCCTGGTTATGGGCTACTACCAGGTACGAGTACGGCATGAGGACGGTTCCGGCCGGGAATACGAATGAGATCCCCTTATCAAAGTACCAGCCGGATAGGTCGAGGGATTCGTCGCTCGGGTTGTAAAGCTCAACGAACTCACCCGGTTCGTTCACTCCTAAGCTCTGAGCTGTAGGATCCTTCACAGGGTGATAATGAATTTCGGAGATAACCACGGGCAAAGGCGGCGCGCAGAGAACACATGCTGTTCCAAATGCTAAGAAAACGAGAGCTGCAGGTTGTAAAATGAACGCAGATCGGTGGCGAAAACAACATTGACTCCGAAGTCCTGCAATCCTCATAACCAGGTCTCCGCATGCTGCGACCGCCAACCCTGATAAAAAAACAGGACACAAGCCATCAATTTTATGCCCTGAAAGGGAAGTTTCTAAGGGCGGGAGAGCTTTTTAATGCCGCTTGCCGCCGCCTGACCTTCGCTATCCGGGCGATCCCAAAGCCGCCTGAAGCTTGTGAGCGTACCGAGCGGCTTCTTGAGGATTGAAGGCTTTTAGGAAAGCTATTTCACCAAGAATTCGACTCAATTGGCCGGGCTCCGGTTTCCGGCCTGTAGCAAGGCGGTGTACCTCGGCGCGGAGCTTTCGGCGCCATGTCCGCCGGATTCCGATTTTGTCATTCACAACAACGCCGCAGATCTCCTGCCGCCGGCCCCGCCTGAGGATCCTTGTTTTATCCTCATTCATTTCAAAACCTTCTTCAGCGAGGAAGCTGCGGGCCGCCCGCAAAATGCCGGGTGTGTCCGGGCCGCCTGAGAAGATCATGTCATCGGCGTAGCGCGTATAGGTGATCCCGCGCGCTTGAGCCAGGCCCATAAGCCTGCGGTCCAAGCGGCGGCAGACCAAGTTGGCGATCATAGGGCTGGTGGGTGCTCCTTGGGGAAGGCGCCCTTGATATGTTGTGAGCGCTGCCAAAAGGTTTGAGATCCGCGGATTTATGATGAGACTGCGGAAAACCCCGTGAACGCGCTTGACATTGATGCTGGGGAAGAAATTTCGAATGTCGCAGCATACGACAACAGGTTTGCCCACGTGGGGTTCCGCGCAGGTTGCAATCGAGCGCCCCCGCACAAAACCGTGGACGCAGGGCGGGAGATCCGTCTGCTCCAGGATCCGCCGCAGGATCCTGCGCTGAATGAACTTAAGAAGCGGCATGGGCTCTTCGATGACCCGGGGTTCGCCGGTGCGGCGGGGGATCTCGTGCCTGCGGTACTTCTCTGCGTCCCGCAGGAAATAGGCTATGAAGCGAAGGAGCTTGGGGTTAAAGCGCAGCCAATGCGTTATCACTCCGAGGGCGAAGTCGATACTGCATTCCTTGCTGAGGAAAATGAACCGCTGCTCGCGCCAGCGTATCACTCGAGGAAGGCGGGTGCCCGGGATACATTCGGAGGAAGGGCCTGTGAAGGGACGCCAGGGTCCGAGCGCTTTCTCTATCTTTTCTCTGTCATAAGGCCGTTCCTTACGGCCTGTGAAGAAGCGTACAATATCCTCCACTTTCCCCGGCAGCTCCTTGCGGCCTACGCCCGGTGTTTCCAGCGGCCGGACCGCACAGTGACGACACCTAAAAATACAAAGGTCCGCGGGGACGCTTACCGAACGTGCTTGTGCGCTAGCTTTTCAGGCCACCGGCGCAGCCGGTGGGCGGCTTGACCTAAGAGCATGCACGGCGAAACGCCGCACGAAAACTAAACGTGCCGCCCCGCGGACCTGTCCACTTCCGCTACCTGATCCGTGTCCGCTAATTAAATGTACGCACCGCCGGACCGGCGGTCAAGCTCCCAGGCAGGCCTGCGCCCGGTTCTATATTGATGGGCCCACCGGTCTCGGGTATCGTTAACAAACACCCGGTCCCCGTAGCTCAGCTGGATAGAGCGACGGTTTCCTAAACCGTAGGTCGGGGGTTCGAATCCCTCCGGGGACACCAGTGACAACCGGCGCAAAGGGGTGCCGATCGGTGCCCAAGTGCTTATCCCGCCTATATTTACGGATCCGGCCGACTGACTGCCTCCGGTCCGCCAAATTGACAGTCGTTGCCAAGTCAGGACCAAAAAGGACAGGAGGTGGTACATGCTGAGGTACATGCTCGGGCCCGGATTCGTCTTCGCCGCACCGGCTTTCACCTCGCTTTGAACCTCCTTCGGCATCTATGGACTTTAACTTCTCTAGCGCCCGGGCATCTTCTTTCATGTCCATGTGGGTGTAGCGATCAAGGGTAAGGGTGACTGTGCTGTGGCGTGCGAGCCTTTGCATGACCTTTGGGTGGATGCCCGACCGGGCAAGGTTGCTTAAGAAGCTGTGCCTCAAGGCGTGGAAGTCTGCAACACCTTTGTTATGTTCCTCGTTAATTTCGTGCTAACTGGGTTGGGTGAGTCACGTTCCCGGCGGGATCAGGCGGTACTGGAGGCGGG
>CAZGYL010000661.1:0-3232 GCA_964529985.1 uncultured Planctomycetia bacterium
GCTGGATTTTCAGGCCTGTTACCTGAGGTGGAGTTGAGTCTTTGGAGGGTTTTTAAGGTGCCCCGGCCGCACGTACGTGGGGCCGGGGCGCAAAACCGCTTTATTCGGTCATTAGTAGCGCAGGATTTCGGTGCTTCGGAATACGGCCGTCCTTCATGTCTTTAGCTCGGGGAGGTATGTTCGGCCGTTTTCCCAAACTTCGCTTATCTGAACCGGTACGGCTGTTACAAGTCGAAGCAGAGGTTGTGACTAACTGGTCAAGCAGCCTTTCAGCTTCTCGGCGGGTGCTCGTATTTTGTGTAACGGGCTTTTATGTGCTGGACCCCTTGGGCAAAGGCGTGGTGAAGGTTAAGTGACGCGATTAACGATTGAGACGTGCACTTGGAATTCGAGCTGATACGGATATGCCTGCGACTCCTAAACCGGGTGGGATTTGTAACCCGCACGCGTTCCTTTTCATCCAAAGCCAAGTTCACCGCCATGAGCCCGAAGAGGCAAATGCGCCGCATGCTGACCTCCTTACGTATCGAGACTGTCGGACAACTGCTCCCGAGAAAGCCGCCAGCGTCGCGGAAGTCCCGCGGCTTAAGAAGAACCGTTTGCCACTTATCGCTGTTCGAAGCATTGAGGAAACAAAGAACCTCTTGGGCGTGTGGATTCAGTAGTAATATCCCGCAGCGGTCACCGGTTTATCGATCGGATAGGTAATGTCGGCGTAAACCCACAAAGGCTTGTTTACACTTGTCAGCGGCGGCTCGGCCGCTCACACCCCGCCCGATTGTTTCGGTTCGGCATAATGCCGGAATCTCTGGATCGTATTGTGCATGTCCTCACGCTGTCCGCCGGGCCTGCTCTGCGGGGCTTGGAGAGATTCGGTATTCGCCGCCGTATTTCCTGGTTACAGCTACCGCCAGTCTATTTTCCCGGTTTTCGTTTCCAAATCCACAAACACCGAAGCATGTTCGAATTCACGACGGTAGGTCCAACCTTTTCGAACGGCCTCTCCCTTGGGGCGGCCCAACGGCTTGTCGAATTCCGGATACCAAAAGAACGTCCCGTATTCAGGAAGCCACCCCCAGGTATAGCAGAAATAGCAGTTCTGTTCGGCAGCTACAAGGAAGCACGCAAGCGGGAAAGTGATGCGTTTTGCAGCCACGCGATGTATCTCCTCGGGAGGCTTCTTCATCATTTCCTTGTCGCTCCACCACGTAAAGCCCGGCCATGCCTTGAAAACAACAATCTTGCCTTTTCGAGAAGTCTCGCGCATTACCTCCAGAGTGTTGGCGAGATATTCCCTGCTTTGCTGCCTCAGGTTCGCGGCCCGGTCAAAATCGTCAATCATCGCGCCGTCGGTAACCGCCAAGTATCGCTGTCCCAACGGAGCATGATTCTTGTCATAGCCGTGCAGCGGATTAAAAATGATAAGCCCGCCGCTGCCCATTTTTTTGTGCGCTTCTTTCAACATGGCGAACATGCCTGCGTCCAAAACGGCGGCTTTTTCAGGGCCGAAACGGCGACTCCAAGGGCCGCCGGGGCGCCCGGCTGTCGCGCCATCGGCAAAGATTCCGTCGCAGGAGTAGTCCCGCACGGCTTTAGCCGCTATGTCGGACCACCAGTTGCGCACGTCTCGGCGGGCCACATTGAAGTACTTCTTTTTTCCAGCTCGTAGGTACCCGCCCTTGGGAAAGGAGGCGTTAGACAACTTCCACTGGTGTTTCGGCATATCGGCTGCCCAATAGAACAAGACCTTCGCCCGTGGGTTCTCTTGCTTAACGGCCCGCGCTGCGGCGGCGATGTTAGGCTCTACGCTCTTGCTGCGCTTCATGATACCGCCGGTGAACGTAATAAGAGAGAAATGGTCGGCCAGGAACTTGTATTGCCACGGCTTAAGCCCGTCCCCGACACCGAGGTGCGCATACAAAGGCACGCGGCTCCAACTGAAAGGTGGGGCTCCCTGTCCGGCCTGCACCGACGTCAGCGCCCACAAAAGCAGCGCCACCTGAAGAATTCGATTCTTTCTCATTACACCGGGAATACAAAATGCATTGCCGAGTATACCCCGGCATGTGCGAGCGCAAGTGTCATGACAAGCGTCCAGAGGAACGACCGCCTTGGTTGTTTCGACATTCTTCATTTTCATCTGTAGTCTGAGCCTCGCGGTTGATTTGTTGCGTCATAAAGTCCGAGAAACACACGTATGAACTGGGGCCCGCCGCCCGCCTCGATCGTGTGAGGCACGCGATGGGAATCGAGATCCAGCTTCAGTGCAAGCTTCTTCAGCCGCTCGTTCAGCGGATCTTCCATCCGCGGCGCAGAGTTCCAAAGGCACCGCGCCGGTTCCAGATTGTGGCTGGGCCAACTGATTCTACGATGGCTCTTATCGGTACCGGCCGGGAGGTTTCCGGTCGGGGATGGCGCGAAAAACGCTCACGTACCCGGAAAATGAAGGTGCACCGCGCCGGTGTCCGCTCCCTCGAGATGCCTGCTGAGAGAATCGGTGCTTTCGTCAATGTCTTTCGGACCTTTTTGACGTCTAAGTGCGGCCGCATGTTGACGAACTTTCCCTCGGACATCCACCGTCCCCGCACGTCCTGGTAGGCGAAGATATAGCCCTCCTTTGCAAAGATCGGCGATGGCCCGAGATTCTCCGGGTATTTATCCGCACCGCAGGGCCGTACGCTGTAAGGCGCCCGTGTCAACATGATCGGATAGCGTCGGGATTGATCCTTGGGCACATAAACCGCGGTAAAAAGGCGCTTGCCCTCGCGCACGGGGATTCGGTACTCGTATTTTGTGTAATGGGCTTTTATGTACTCTACCCCTTGGGCTGAGGCGCGGTGAAGGTAAAGTGACGCGATTGATGCAATGAATACCAAGGTCCGTAACGTGATAATCAAGGATCGAAACATAGCTGTTCACCCGAAAGGCCTCCTGCCGGCTGCGTGGTGTCGACAAACGGTCGGCCGGCCGCAGTGATCTTTCACACGTGTAGACCCATGGATCTGTGTCACCGGTGGGCTCCGGTTTCCCGGCACTGGAAAGCGCCCGTCCTCCGGTTTATTCTATATCGAAGACTCCTCTTTGCGGAGGCTTCGATCACCGTGGCGACTCGAAAGGCCGAAAAGGGCTATTACCGCCCATCGTGCCGCATCGAACCGTTGCAGCTTCGGCCACTTTCTGGCACCTGCCGCCACCAAGCCGCAGCTCTGGGAATGGCACGGCGGCTGGCGGA
>CAZGYL010000662.1:0-3227 GCA_964529985.1 uncultured Planctomycetia bacterium
TCCGGAATACTCGCCGCCGTTCCCACGGTTATGATCCTTTTTTTCAACGGCGCACTTCTGGGAGTCTACTCCGCGACGTTTCACCTGCACGGCCTTGCGTTCCAGTGGTGGGCTTGGATACTCCCGCACGGGGTGACCGAAATCATGGCTGTGGTGCTTCTGGGCGGAGGAGGACTCCTTTTGGGAAAAACCGTTTTGGTAAGCGGGGAAGGTCTTTCGCGCCGCGAGGCTCTCAGGCGGATACGCGGACCGGCACTCTACCTTCTTCTTGCAGCATTCCCGCTTTTTCTCTTTGCAGCCGTTGTGGAAAGCTATATCAGGCAGTCGCAGCTGAGCGATACCGCAAGATACGTCTTCGCTGCAACAACAGCGGTTTTGTGGGTGCTTTATTTCGTCTTTGTGCGTCCCACCCCTTCCCACCTTGCGCGCGCAACGGAGAAAACCCAGGCAGAGCTCTTTGTGCCCATGCCGAGAGACGAAGAGCTCTTAAGTGCACTCGGCCTTGTCCGATCGGGCGGGCGCCGCACTTTCCCCGCCGGGCTTTCCGAGTGCGGTTCGGGGGCTTCCAGCAACGGGCCGAACTCAGACAAGCCCCCTGATCCGCACCTCCAGGTACCCCCTGAGGACTCTGGGTGAAAGTCTTTCAGGCGGGCCGGCTACCACGTAGGCCCCCAGCCTGCGCAACTCGGTTATCAAGCGGCGGCCTTCGGTGAGCAGATCCGCTGCGACCGCCTTCTGAAAAACCGCAGCAACCGTATCGGCCCTGCTTCGAAAGATCTCTTCGATATGCGGATCGGTTACCCGGCAGAAAAGAACGAAATGCCGCTTTGAGAGCACTGAAATCGTTCTCAAGACCGCCTGCGAGGACAGCTCATCGGCAAAATCCGTGAAAAGTACAACCAGAGCCCGACGCCTGTGACGCTCCTTGAGGAAGACGGCGAACGATTCGAAACTCGTGTAATCGTATCTCGGCTCAAGCCCGGCCAAAGCTTCTTGAAAGCGCAAGAGATTTGAAACCCCGCGGCGCGGCGCAATGTAAGCCTCAACCTTGGAGGAAAAGGCCACAAGCCCCACTCGCTCTCCGCGTTTAAGCGCTACTGCAGCAAGATCCAGAAGCGGGGTCACCGCCAAATCCAACTTTCGTATTCCGCCTACAAGAGATCCCATAAGCCGCCCGGTGTCTATTGCAAGAAGCAGCTCGGCGTTCCGCTCCAGGTGATAGCGCCGCACTTGGGGCTTCATTCGCCTGGCGCTGGCCTTCCAGTCTATGCGGCGCACGTCATCTCCGGTGACATAGTCGCTCAGACAATCAAACTCTTGATCATGGCCGCGAAGTTTCAACTGATGTTCGCCGATCTCGGTAAGAAGCGAGGCCCGCGCCAAGAGCTGCTCTGTTTCGCCTGAAGGGCGCCCGGGCAGCACAGCGACCTCCTTCCTGGTATCGACGGTCTGCGTGAATGCAAGAAGCGACCAGCCGAACCAAACCGAAAGGCCCGTAGGTCCCAGCACGCAAGGTCCACGTTCAAGGGGAAGCAGATCCTCTCTCAGCCGCTTGTTCTCAAAAGGACCGAGCGAAAGCGTCCAAACAAACTGATTCCGCTCCCCCAGCTGCGGATCGAATATATCTCGAATGCGAACTTGAAGAGCAACTCGAGCGCGGCTTATTATCGTAAGTTCGCAAACACCCGTTCTTCCTACATAAAGTCGCGGCGGTACGAGGCGTTCAACGGCAACCGCCTCCGGCCCCGGCCTCACAGCAAGGCTTAACAGAAGCCACAAAAGCAAAGCAGCCAGAAAAGCTTCCCACGCAGCTTGAAGCAACGGAAAAAAGAGGCTCCCGAGCGACAGTGCCGCAAGCACCAGGTAGGCTTTCCACGCAGTAGGTGTCGGAACGGGGATTCTGAGCCTCTTACCGCGGAACCGGAACTGCATTTGCTATCCCTTCAAGCACCTGATCCACGGTCAAGCCTTCGACCTCGGCAGCGGCACTCAAAAGCAGGCGGTGGCGCAGAACAGGCTTAAGCACCGCTTTTACATCGTCCGGCGTTACGAACCCCCGGTCTTGAATCGCCGCCTGAGCCTTTGCCGCAACCTCAAGGAGGATGGCCGCCCGCGGACTTCCGCCCAGAGAAAGCGAAGGGTGATCGCGGGTCGCCCGAACCAACTTCACGATATAAGCGACGACCTCCGGCCGCAGGCTCACTCCGAGGACTTCTTCCTTTACAGCCTCAAGCCGCCTGGAGTCCGCAACCTGGGGCACCTCCTCAAGCAGGTTGTAGAGGTGAGCCGTATCGCCCCTGTGGTGCATGAGGATCTCGACCTCTTCAGCCTCGGTCGGGTAATCCAAAACAACCTTGAAAAGGAAACGGTCCAATTGGGCTTCGGGCAGCGGATAGGTGCCCTCATGTTCAATAGGGTTTTGGGTGGCAAGAACGAAAAACGGAGAAGGCAGCGGGTGAGGCTCTCCTTCAATCGACACTTGACGCTCCTGCATACACTCAAGTAGAGCGGCCTGTGTTTTGGCCGGCGCCCTGTTGATCTCATCTGCAAGAAGAATGTTGGTGAAGACCGGACCTCGAACAGAACGGAATTTGCCCTCTCTGAAATCAAAAACCTGGGTGCCGAGTATGTCACTGGGCATGAGATCCGGGGTGAATTGGACCCTTTTGAAATCCAGGTTCAAGGCGCGTGCAAACGCGCGGACAAGCGTGGTCTTAGCCGTTCCGGGCACGCCTTCAAGCAAGACATGCCCTTCCGTGAAAAGGGCGATCGCAAGGAGGCGCACGGCTTCCTCCTGGCCGACGATCACCCGGCGCATAGCCTCCTTGTAAGCTGTGTAAAGCTCGGAAGTAAGTGCCATTACCGTCGACTCCTTCCTCCGCCTGTTCCTGAATCGAGCCGGCTGAGAGCTTCTTCAAGTTCCCGCACCAAGCGCAAGAGCTTTGATTCGTCGGACACCTTACCACGCTCGGCAATCCTTGCGATCCGCCTTATCACGGGATCTTCTCTTGTAAAGTGCTCGTAGGCCTGGCGCGGCGAAAGCCCCCGGCTCTCACCGAGCTCTGCAAGCCGGCCCTCCAAAAGGGACCGCAGTGCCGCTTCAAAACGCCCGGCTTTCAGCAAAACCTCAGCCAGGCTCACCACATACTCCTCCTTCGCGCGCCGCGGCAACGCTCTGGTTTTCCTCGGCGGCCCCAAAGGGACCACACTGTACCAGAAAGCTCCGA
>CAZGYL010000663.1:0-3223 GCA_964529985.1 uncultured Planctomycetia bacterium
GGGTTTACCGCGTAGATTCGCGCGCTACGGCGCTGCGGTGGTTTGCCTTGCGGGCATAGGCCTTGTGGCTCTCATCGGAGCGCTTAAAGGAGTGCGCGTGCAGAGGTTGATCCCGGCCCTTCTGTGGGGAGCGGTGGGCTGCGCCGCCTTAGGCTGGGCGGTGGGCCACGCCGCGGGGAGGTTGTGCCGCGAGATCCTCGCGGAAGGTGAAGCGGGCGGACCTGACGGGCCCGAGCCGCAGGTCCGTAAAGAAGAAAATGAAGGAAAAGAAGAAGAGAGCGTAATGCAGGAGACTGCACCTGCAGGCCTGCAAAGCTCAGAGAAGGTGGAGGAGCCCCCGGTCGAGGTGAGCTGACCGGGAACGGAGGTACTTGAAGAAAAGAAGGGAAGAGAAAGAGAGGAGCAGTCGTGATCGAGAAAAACGTTCAAGTAGCAAGAAAGAGCAAGAAGAAGACATCGAAGAGTACCGGTGGTAAGCGCCAGCGCAGGAAATCGGACGACGACCTGCGCGACGTGTGGATCCGCTTCAAGCAGACGGGCGATCCGGAACTGCGTAACAAGCTCATCGAACGTTACCTTCCGCTTGTAAGATACATAGCCGAGCGTGTGTTGGCCAAACTGCCGCAGAATGTGGAACTGGACGATCTCACAAGCGCGGGTATTTTCGGCCTCATGGACGCTGTAAACGGTTTCGATCTGAACCGCGGCGTGAAGTTCGAGACGTACTGCACGACGCGGATCCGCGGTGCGATCTTGGACGAACTGCGCTCGCTTGACTGGGTTCCCAGGATTGTGAGGAATAAGGCCCATAGGATCGAAGCCGCCCGCGCCGAGCTTGAGAGCAGACTCGGACGCCCTCCAAGCGAGCTTGAAATAAGGGAAGAGCTCGACATATCGGATGAGGAGTTCCAGAGCCTGCTTATGGACGCGCAACCCAAGACGATGACCAGCCTTAACGAAAGAGCCCGGGACGACGAATCGCGCAGTGAAGGAAGCCGCATGGCCGTGCTTCCGGACAAGAACGCGCCCGATCCCGAAGATGAACTGCGCAAGAAAGAAATCGCTGAATTCATGCTTAAAGGAGTGAGCCGGAAAGAGCGCATAATTCTCTTGCTCTACTATTACGAAAACCTGACGATGAGGGAGATAGGACAGGCGTTGAACCTTTCCGAGTCGCGGGTGTGCCAGCTTCACTCGCGCATAATAGAACGGCTGAAAAGCCAGTTGAAGAAGCACGAGGCCGACTTTATGGCGTAAACAGCGGGTATGCCTGCTTATTCCGAGAAGGACCGGCGCCGGGCCGGTCCGTTCGCCTTTTTGGAGCTTGCAGGGCCGCCGGCGGCAGCCGCAGCGGCGTTGATCTCGTTTCTTATCCTCACCTCGCCGCTTCTGGGCTATCCTTTCGGCGTTGATTACGGGGAAGGGCTTGTACTTGACGAAGTGAGTCGGCTCGCTTCCGGGCGCGGCGTTTACACCCCTCTGAGAGAGGTTCCCGTGGTGAGGGATCGGGCCGGCCCTTTTTATCTTTACGGCCTTCGGGTGTTGAACAGCCTTACGGGCCGCAACTTTTTCGCAGGCCGAGTGTTGTCTTTTCTTGCCACCTTGATCTCTGCAGCGCTTGTTGTTTTGCTTCTGCGAAAAAACACTTCCGGCACCTTGTGCTTTCTGGGGGGCGCGTTTTTTCTGGGCTGTTCTTCTGTAATCGGGTGGGGCGCGGTTGCGCGGCCTGAACCTGTCGCTTTGTGCCTGTGCCTTGCAGCTCTGGCCTTTTCGTTGCATTCGGGCCGGTTGAGTCTTCTGGGGCCGCTTGCAGCTTTCGCGGCGCTGGGGGTATCTCCATGGATGGCCGTTCCCGCCTGCGTGTGGCCTGCCGCCCGAAGCGACCGCTTCCCCGGGGCGATCGTAAAGTTTTCTCTGTTTCTCCTCCTTTGCGGCGGGAGTGCTGCTTTGCTGCAGCTTTCAACAAGCGGGAATTTCTTCGAGCACGCAGCTCCGTGGAACTTCGGGCGCCCCGAGCTCGGGCGCTATTTCCGGGGAGTCGCGCTTCCGCTTGCAGCCCAAACGGGTCCTGTTCTTCTTCTTGCTTCAGCCGGCCTGCGGAAAGAAGTTGAGCGCGTTTGGATCCTTTTTTTTGCAGCTTGCTTCATTGATTCCCTTCGAGGTGCATATCCGACCGAAGATGGGGCATGTGTGCTTCCTCTTGTTGCAGGAAGTGTTTTGCTCGGAGTTCGGGCGTACCAAGTCCTTAGGCCGGCAAGGTGGAAGGCGGGACTTATCGTTGTTCAAGCCGTCCTTCTTGCAGGAACCCTGGGGCACCCCCTTTTCCCGGTTTCCCGGCGCAGCGTGCTTCTCGAAAGGGGGCTTGCCGTAAGCAAGCTTCTCCGGAGCCTGCCCGGTCCCATGATAAGCGACGACCCTTGCTTTCAAGCGCTTGCAGGCCGCAGGCTTTTCTTGGATCCGAGGACTTGGGGTGCGCTTGAACACCTTGCTGAGGTTGACGGCCGGCGTCTTGCGGGCTGGATCAAGTCGGGCCGGTTCAAAACAGCGCTTTTGGTTTACAACACCTTGGATCCCGAGGAGGAAGAGAAGTCGGTATTGGGCCGAGATCTTCTTCCCGCCTACGCGCGCGGGGCTTTGCGCCGGAACCTTACTTTTTCACGGCGTTTCCCCGTCCAGCTTGCACCGGGTGAGTTTTCCGTTTACGAAGTACGCTGGAAAAAGTAAGGTCGACTTCCTCAGCGTTCCTTGTAAGCCCCGAAGACATAGGGAAGGATCAGCCGGGCGAATTCGTAAAGTTCTTCGGTCTTACGGCCTGCGGATTTTGCAGCCAGTCTGACCCAAAGGCATTCACGTCGGAGCATAAAAAGGCTTTCAAAGAGCCTCTTCACTTTGGCTTCAAGCAGGCGGGCGTAAGTGCCGCCCGGAGTTACGACGAAAGAAAGGAGTCTTATCGACCAGGCCCCTTGTTGAGCCACGATTTCTCTGGCCTTAACTGACTTGCCGCTTAGCGGATCGTCAACAGGGAGTATTACGGTGTGGTCCGCTCTTGAGCTCCAGCCGCTTCCAAGAAGGCACAAAGTCGGATCATGAGGCTGCCTGCCTGTACCCTGTGAGGGATAGAAAACACAGATAACCTCAAAGGATAAGGAACTTGGTCCGCGGTCCGGCCTTCGATACCTTCTCCATAGAATCGTTTCCGCACCGAGCAGGCGCTTGGTTTTTT
>CAZGYL010000664.1:0-3220 GCA_964529985.1 uncultured Planctomycetia bacterium
AAAAATATTTCAAAAGATTTTTCTTTTTTTTCGTCTGCGAAATGAAGCAAGAAAAATCTCATTTCCGGTGTCGCCTCCGAAGGTTTCCGAACCCTGACGGCTATTACGGGGGCGATTCTGTTCAGAAGCTGCCCGTGCAGGGCGAGTGCCATGGACTCGGTGCGGTCCGTTGCGAATGCGACGATCCCGCGGTCCGGAAGTACGGAGCGCAACTGTTGTGTGGGAACCGGCCAGGCGGAGCGACTCAGAGCGCCGCTTGACAGTGTGTCAAGCGCACGCGGTCCGTACTTGGCGAGGTTTCGACCGATTCCAAAGAAGCAAAGGAGGACCGAAGCCCAAACAACACCGCGGAGTAAGGGCGGGCGGATAGGTCCGAAAAGACCCTCAGCGGGATCGGGGAGGGATCTCAAAAGCGATAATACCCGCTTGAAAGCCCGCTGAGGCCGGTTGCCCGGCTGTTGAGCCTGCCTGTTTGGAATCTCCTCTGCCATGGCTTGTGTTTCTTGCATGTATGTGTTTCAGGGCGTAGATGTCACGCGGCTCGGGGGAAATGCGCAAGAGGGCTTTGTTGCGTTTCTGGCCCGGCGAATGCTTTTCGGTGAGAATAAGAGATGCCCATTGAAAGGAAACCGACAGCGCTTCGGTCGGTATCCCTTTTATGAGAGTACCCGGTTGAGTGGGGGCATGGGCCGGGCCTGGCGGGATTTACAGCTTTGCTTGTCGGAGTCGTGGAATGGCTTTTGTGGTTTTTGAACGGGGCTCCCTAAGGGGCAGGCGCCTGGCTCTGCCCGGCGGAGGGGCGCTTTCCGTCGGGCGGGGGAAGGACTGCTCACTTAAGCTCCCCGATCGCCGGGTGTCTCGGGTTCACTGCGTTCTTGTTCACCGGGATGGGCGGTGGTGGATAGAGGATCGGGGGAGCCGTAACGGAACGTTTCTCAACGGCCGGAGGATCGAGAGCTCTCCGTTGGCGGACGGGGATTTTGTGCAGATAGGCGATACGGTCTTTTCTTTTCTCGCAGAAGCGCAAGATCCTCTTTTGGGGGCTGAGCTTTCCGGATACTACGTCGAAGCCCGGGTGGGCCGAGGCGCTGTAGGGGTTGTGTACCGGGCGTTGCAGCGGTCGCTTGACCGAAAGGTCGCGCTTAAGGTTCTCGACAGCAGGCTGAGCGCCGATCCTGCCTTTGTGAGCCGTTTTACAAAAGAGGCGCGCAGCGCAGCTAAGCTCACTCACCCCAACGTGGTTCAGATCTACGACGCCCGGAGCTCTCAGGTTTCGCCCGACGGCGGCGAACGGCGGATCCATTTCATTGCCATGGAGTTCCTGCCTGGAGGGAGTCTTGAGGACGTGGTTCTTGCCGATGGCCCCCTCCCACAGGAACAAGTCGTTCAGATCGGTTGTCAGGCCCTCTCGGGTTTAGGCTTCGCATGGGAGCGCGGTTTTATGCACCGCCACCTGAAGCCCTCAAACCTGCTTTTCAGCGGCACCGGTTTGGTGAAGATATGCGATTTGGGCATAGCCCCGGAGCCCGCCGACCCGAAGGATCTCGTTGCAGGAAAAGTTGCCGGTTCACCGGCTTATGCGGCACCGGAGGAAATCCGCGGCGGTGTTGTGGATCACCGGGCGGATCTTTACTCGCTTGGTGCGGTTCTTTATTACGCTCTGACCGGCGTTCCGCCGTTTGAGGGTGACACTGTAAAGGAGATAATCAAGAAAAAGCTTTCGAGCGCGCCGCCCTCTCCCAGGAAGCACATTCCCTCAATATCGCCCAGGCTCACCAAAGTGATCGAAAAACTCATGGCACCGGACCCAGAGAAGCGATACAGCTGTGCCGGCGAGGCAGCCGAAGCACTGAACTCGGCTCTTCGCGGGCGTACCAGACCTCCGGTCCGCAGGCACCGCAGAGTTCGCCGTGTACGCAAAACAGGCCCGCAGCTTGCCGTTGCGTCGGTTGCGGTGATCCTTGCGGCGGTCCTTGGGCTTGCGTTTCTCAAGTCACACCGGCAGGAAGAGCGATCGCAACAGGCAGGCTCTCCTCCACAAGCAGAGCGCGCCTCCGATCAAAAAGGTCTCTCCGATTTTGCTCCGCCCGCCCCGCCTGCTCCGCTGTGGTCTGTCCCGACCGGGCCGAAGCGCCCGCAGGATCTGCAACAAGAGTCGGCTTCGGAGAGTCTCTGGAAGGCTGCTCTGGCTGAGGCTGAGAGGGCTCTTACTTCCGGAGATCTCAGGAAAGCTGCTGAGCTTTTCAATGAGGCTGAAAGGTCGGGTGCGCCCGCTGAGCGCGTTTCGGCCTTGAAGGCGGCACTTACCGAGCGCATTGAAGCACTGCTTAAGCAAGAGAAGGAACGCGTGTCGGCGCTTTGCGCTCAAGGGGCCTTCAGAGAAGCCGGGAAGCGGATCGCTCAGCTTCGCAGCCTCCTACCCGAAGGGACTTCCGGGCTCGGGGAGATCGAAAACCAAGTGGCGGAGGCTGAGGCTGCATGGAACTCTGAGGCGCGGAGTCTCCGGAAAGCCCTTCGAGAGGCTTACCTTGAGGCCGCGTACCTCCGATTTGCTTCAGCGCTTAAGAAGTTGAGCTCTTACGGGTGCAAGTACGTGCCGCTGGAAAAAGAGAAACAAGAAGCTCTTTCCGATCTTAAAGCCGCTCAGGCGGCGTGGGATAGATTGAACGAGGTCCTCCGCCGCTTTGCGGGAGTCCACAAGAAGATCACCCTTTCCTTCGGCATCGACCCGATAACGGGCAAAGCACAAAAGGAGCGCCGGTACAAGATTTACAAGTACGCAGAGACTCTGGTCACTTTGCGCGATTCGGAGAACAGCGATCGAATTGAGCTCAGATCGGTCTTTGAATTCCCGCCCGAAACGCTTCTTGCCTTGCTGCTTGCTGCAGGTGATCCTCCCCTTAAACCCGAAGAGTTTGGAAGCGCATTGGGACTTCTCGTGTTCTTGCGCGCGGGGAAGACGGAAGCGCTTGCGCTTGTCGAAAGCGGGAGATTGCCTGAGGATGTGCGCGCAAGGCGGGCTGAACGGGCGAAAAAATTCTCCGAACTTCACCTTGAAGTCGGGCTTTCGTTGCTTCGGGAACGGTACCGTGTTTTCAGCAGAAAAGGTGCGCCCGGCGGCGGTTTCGGTTTTTTGGCGCGCGAAGCGGCGCGTCTTGCACGTGCATGGAAGGCCGCGGGCAGGTTCGATGAGGTAAGGAAGGAACTTGAGGAAATTTTT
>CAZGYL010000665.1:0-3216 GCA_964529985.1 uncultured Planctomycetia bacterium
CCGCGCAAGTTTCGCGATCGCCCCGATACATGCAGTGCGAAGGGCTTGGTCACCTTTTTCAACAAGTTCGAAGAGAAAGGGAAGCGAGGCTTCGGCCCCTCTCTCTCCCAAAAGCGCAATGATCTGCAACCTTCTGCGGGAATCGGCATCTCCGAGCATTGAGGCGAGAGCTTTATCAACCGCTTCGCCGTCCATGCCGGCAAGTGCACGCTTTGCGGCGGCGCCTACTTCGGTCACCCAATCGTCTGTAAGCTCAAGGAGCAACGGGAGCGCCCGCGGATCGCCTATCTCACCGAGCGCCTTTACCGCAGCCGCACGAGCTTTCGAGCGACCCTTTTTTGCGAGCGCAAGCAGCGCGGGCAAGGCGCCGGGATCTTTGCGTTTCCCGAGGACCGAACAAATAAGAACCTGCCTCTGCCATTTTACGGCGCTTAGAGAATCTGAAAGCTCTTTCGTCACAGCCCGGCCTGGAAGCTCAAGCGCAGTCCGTGCAGCTGCAGAAAAAAGGACCGGATCCTTACCTCGGAGTGCTTCGCGCAGCACTTTAAGCCCCTCCAGGCCTTTAAGCAAAACAGAGCCGCGCAGCGCCGCCGTACGCACTTGGTGCGGCGCACCGCCGTCTTGAAGGAGTTTGCTGTAAACGGCAAGCGCTTTATTGCGCGCTCTGCTTTGCGTAAGCGCCTCGGCACACCTCAGAAGGCCCTCATAGATACTCGCGCCGATCCTGCCGCCTGAACCACTGAGTGCGGAAAGAAGCGCTTCGGCCGCTTCCTCAGTGCCGATGGAGCCGAGGGCCCGAGCTGCAGCACGTGCAACCTCCAGGTCCTGAGAGCCCAGCAGTTTCGATAAGATCCCGACCGAAGCTTTGTCGCGGCGCACCCCGACCGAACCGATAACGCCTACAAGCAACTTTCCCTTAAGTTCGGTGAGTGCCTTTCTCAGAGCTGCGTCAACGGCAGGATCCGGAATGGGTTCAAGCGCGTAGCGCGCCATATGGCTGAGTTTTTCATCACCAAGCAGCTTCGCCAAAACAGGCACTGATTTCACCGTACCGATTCGAGCAAGCTGCCTGCATGCGTCCACTTTCGCCTTAAGGGGCGCACCTGAGGTCAAAACCGCAAGGAGTTCGGCTTCTTTGGGGCTCCCTCCGGCAAGCGCTCCCGCTGACAACGATACTCCTGCAAATATCACTACCGCAATAAGCGTTGAATGACGGCGCAAGCTTTTCATCCTTCTTCTCCTTTCCCTGCTATATGATCCATGGCTGTCGCATGGCCCTCGAGCGGAGCCTGTTTGCCTCTTCATCGCCTATGAATTCCGCCTTCTCCGGATCATACTTCAAGTCGCGTTTAAGCCACATGCAAATGTTTGCAGCGTGAACCGTGCACATCGAGTGGTACATGACCTCGGCGTTGGCAACAGGCTGCCGCCGCGAGCGCACGCAATCAAGAAAGTTGCGCATATGATCCAAAGCTCTGCCGGTTCGCGTAACGTACCTGCGGAGCACCTTTTCGTACTCCTTCAACAAAGAAGGCGGCGAAACCTCAGGGAGCCTGTAACCGTCTGCGGCAGCCGCATACCCCTCGGTGCCGTCGAAGCGCATGCCGCAGGAGCCCCTCCAGTACTTGTTGCCGCGCGAAAGGATCATTCTGACGCCGTTTGCAAATGTCGTCACCATACCGTCGCCCGTCGGGTTCTTTACGTACTCGTAGGTGACAGGTGACGTATCAAGGGCGTTCAGTCCGGCCTGAGCTTGAGCGAACGTGTGCGCACCCCACTCTCCGATACAGCTTGTATGGAAATCGTAGAATCCGCGCCAACCGCCCCTGACATACGTTGAGTTGTAGGGCCGCCAGGGACAGGGACCAAGCCAAGTATCCCAATCGACGACATCCCGAGGCGGCTCAGGTTGAGCCGGCAGCCAATCGTGCCTGAGCTCGGCCGCGTCCCAAGGTGCGATATGCGCGTAGGCGGTATGGATTCGGCCCAACCTGCCGCTTTTTGCCATCTCGATGCAGAAAACAAAAGGTCCTTGGCTCAAGCGCTGCGTCCCCGTTTGGTATACGCGGCCGTAACGACGCGCGGTTTCCATAACCGCCTTGCCTTCGGCGATGGTCATGCAAGAGGGCTTTTCGCAGTAAACGTCCTTTCCCGCACGCATGGCAAGGATTGCAGCCAATGCATGCCACCTGTCGCCGGTAGCTATCAGCAGCGCATCGAGATCAGTGCGCTCGGCAAGAAACTCCCTAAGATCGCGGTAGGTCTTACAATCCTTATTGTAATAGTGCTGATCCACTATCTGCTTGACGGCCTCGCGCCTTTCCTTGCGCACGTCGCATACAGCAAGGAACTGCACGTCTTTATTTCCCAGAAGCCAGCGCAGATCGCTGCCGCCTCGCCTTCCTATTCCTATGCCACCGGCAAGTATCCTTTCACTTGGAGGCACATATCCTTCACGGCCCAAAGCACGTGCAGGAATGAGCTGAGGCAGGATCAACGCAGCACCCGCCTTTGCGGTCTGACCCAAAAATTTCCGCCTGCTTAGATCTGCTCGAAGTCGCCTACTGCCGGACCGGCATTTTGCACTCATCGCGTCCTCCTGCTTCCTGTGGCTTCCACGCTCTTTTTATGACGAGAAGGGAAAGAGCGCCCTCCATTTTACAGGTTCCCACAATAAGCGGTCAAAGGTGCACCCGAGCCGCCTCCCAGGCTTCGTGATCCCGCAAGGCAGCATGCCTTTCTTACAATTAACTCAAACACCGGCCACTTTGCCGTTTGGCCTTGGTGCTGATTTTCGAATGCTCCTCAGCGTTCTTACGAGCCGCGACCGCACGGGTAGTGCAGCGTCTCTTTAATTTTGTTTTCGTGTGCGTATCTATCAATAAGTACAGAAACGTTTAAACCAAGCACTTGAATCTTTTGCATTTTCTGCATAAGCACTCTTGGCATCGTCAGGGGGATTCGGGGAAACGGGTGTGTTGTGAGCGAAGCTCTGGCTTTGCTTCCAACCTATAACGAAGCGGGAAATCTGCCGGTTCTCCTTTCCCGGCTTTCGCAGACAAGCTCCCACGACGTTCTTGTTTTCCCATGCCCCTGAGGCTGTCCCAGCATTGCTGCGTGCTTTGAGCTATTCTGATGTAGTAATAGGTTCCCGCTGGGCCGGGGGGGGTAGTACATTGGCCTCTGCGCCGCAGATTACTCTCTGAGCTTGGGGGC
>CAZGYL010000666.1:0-3216 GCA_964529985.1 uncultured Planctomycetia bacterium
GACCTCCGCGGACGCAAAAAAACGGGAGCTCATACTGAGCTGCCTTTTTGCAGCCGGGGGCTTGCTGCTTTGGGAGAAAAGAATTCCGATCAACCCGTACCGCATGAACCGCGACAACAGCTACGCGGCCTCCACCCCGTGCGTGGACGAAGAGAGGGTTTACCTCTACTGGGCAACTCCGAAGGCCGTAAAAGTAGCTGCCTTCACCCATGGCGGGCGGCAGGTTTGGTGCAAGGACCTCGGGCCTTACAAAAGCATCCATGGAGGAGGCGTATCACCGATCGCATACAAGGATCTTCTTATCGTTCCCAACGACCAGCAAGGGCAGAGTTTCTTGATCGCTCTTTCGGCTGCAACAGGCTCGGTAAAGTGGCGGATCGGACGAAAAAGCGGCCGAGCGGCTTATGCAACCCCGTGTGTCTACAGGCCTGCGGGAGGCCCCGCCCAGTTGATCTTTGCAAGCACAAGTTGCGGGCTTACGGGCGTTGATCCGGAAAGCGGGAAGGTCATCTGGGAATACCCCGAAGCTTTTCCCCTACGGGTTGTAAGCTCTCCGATTATTGCTGATTCCCTCATTGTGGGCACATGCGGTCAGGGCGGACTTGGAAGGCGCTTGGTCGCGCTTGCGCTTGCGGAACAAAGCACCAAACCGCAATTGGCTTACGAGCTCACCAAGAGCGTACCCTATGTCCCTACTCCTCTTGCCAAAGGCAAAAGGCTCTTCCTGCTGGCCGACAACGGAGTCGCTTCCTGCGTTGAAGCCCGCAGCGGAAAGCTTATATGGCGGCAGAGACTCGGAGACAGGTTTTACAGCTCGTTCGTCTGTGTCGGCGACAGACTTTTTGCTCTCTCGCGCAAAGGACGAGTCTTTGTCCTTGGAGCTGGCGACAACTTCAGGTTGATCGCGAAGTTCGAGCTTCCTGAAGGAACGCACGCAACGCCTGCAGTTGCAGGCGGTTTCATGTACGTAAGGACATTCAGGCGGGTTTTCTGCGTGGGGCCCAAGGCCCCGAGCGCTTCCGGTGCTCCCGCTTCGGACCGCTCCTATATGGGCGTGCATGATTCGTAGAATCTTGCTCTCGTTTGTGGTCAAGACAGCGAAAGACCTATGTGGTACGTAAGGTTTTGGGCAGGCGCCTCTCAGACAAGAGTCGCAAGCGTTCAGGTGAACTCGGACTGCTCGGCGCACCCGGGGCCCTGGGTTCGGGCGGGATACGAAGCCGCCCGCGGTCGTTTATCCGTCCACCCGCGGCAGCGTAAGCCCCGCCTGATCCTGGTACTTCCCGTCCCGGTCGGCGTAACTGCGCTCGCAGACCCGGTCGGCCTTAAGGAAAATGATCTGCGCGATTCCCTCTTCAGCGTAAATGCGCGCCGGCAGCGGGGAAGTGTTTGAGATCTCCAAAGTGATCCTGCCGCGCCACTCGGGTTCGAGCGGGGTGACGTTGACTATGATTCCGCAGCGCGCATACGTGGACTTGCCCACGCAAATACCTATAACGTTCCGCGGAATCTCCAGGTATTCGATCGTTTCGGCAAGCGCGAACGAATTCGGGGGGATCGTGCAGACGTCTCCCTCAAAATCCACAAACGACTCGGCGCTGAAGTTCTTCGGATCCACGATTTGAGTGTTTACGTTGGTAAAAATCTTGAACTTCCGCCCCACCCTCACGTCATATCCGTAGGAACTCAGGCCGTAAGAGACCTTCCCTGGCCGGCGGATCCCCGGCTCAAGGGGCTCGATCTTGACCAACTGCTTGATTTCAACGTCGCTCAGGACCGTCATCGCCCTTTTCTCCTTTCCCTCCGGCTTGACAGCTCTTTGCCGCTGGAAGCGCCTGTCTGCGATCCAGCTTTTCCAAAAAAAGCATTGAACCAGAAGGCACCCTCTGGTAGACTTTGAGTTAACGGACCGCCGCCGGGCGGCGCGGATCGGATATATTCCCCCCGACGGCTGACCGTGTCAACGGCGTCCGACTCAAACCGCCCTGCCGTTGCAACTACGCACCGCGAGGAGGTTTCCCCGACACACGTGACAGAACGCATCCGCAAGAAAACCGAAACGGACGTCAAAGAAACCGCCCGGCCCGATGCGGGTTTTGAGAAGGGTGTGGTTGTTATACCTCGTTCGGAGCACCCCATATCGCGGCGCAACATCTCGCGTGAAGCTTTAAAAGTCCTGTATCGCCTTCACCGCCTGGGCTACAAAGCTTACCTTGTAGGCGGAGGGGTGCGGGATCTGTTCCTGGGCCGCAAGCCGAAGGATTTCGATGTGGCCACAGACGCCCGCCCGAACAGATTGCGGAAGATCTTCCGGAATTGCCGCGTAATAGGCCGGCGTTTCAGGTTGGTCCATGTGGTCTTCGGAGACAAGAAACCTATTGAGGTAAGCACCTTCAGAAAGAGCGCCGACTTCGCGCTTAAGCAGGAGAACGGGCTTATCGTTCGCGACAACACTTACGGAACGCCCGAAGAAGACGCCCGGCGCCGCGATCTGACAATAAACGGGCTCTTTTATGACATAGCCACCTTCTCGGTCCTGGACTACGTGGGGGGCGTTCAGGACCTCAAGAACCGCATAATCCGCACCATCACCGAGCCCAACCAGAGCTTCCGCGAGGATCCTGTCCGCATGATCCGCGCCCTGCGGCACAGCGCGCGTCTGGATTTCACGATAGAGGAGAAAACTTACGAGGCGATCCTCGTAAACCGCGAGCTTATAACTTACACCAGTCCGGCGCGGCTTACCGAGGAAATCTACCGGGATCTTTCGGGAGGGGCTTCAGAGCGTTTTTTCAAGTTGCTCCTTCAAACCGGACTGATGGAATACATATTCCCTGACCTGGCGAGGCTGCTTAAAGCCGAGGAGGATCACGGGCTGTGGAAACGACTGCGCGCGTTGGATGAGTTCACCGCTGCAGGGAGGGAATTCCCTCAGACAGTGCTTGCCACCGTGCTCCTTGCGCCGGTTTTGCTCCCTCCTGAGCTTGAAAGCTCCCGGCGCGCCGGCGCCGAAGGGATCGATGTCGGCAAGCTGGTCTACCAGCGCCTCAGGTCCATGAAGGCTCACTTCCGCCTTTCCCTCCAAGGTTCAAACCGCGTTGTACAGATCCTCATGGCCCGCCGCCGCTTGGCCGCCTCTCCTGCGGGCCGCCCGCTTCCCCGCTCGCTTCTGGGAAAGAGCTACACCCTCGAAGCCCTTCTTTCCCACGAAATCCT
>CAZGYL010000667.1:0-3213 GCA_964529985.1 uncultured Planctomycetia bacterium
GCGACCACCGAGATCTACACTCTTTCCCTACACGACGCTCTTCCGATCTCATGCTCATAATGCCGGATCCTCCCCCCGGCAAATGTAACGTTATGGTGGACTTGGGAACAAACGCTGAAATAGTTCTTGCGTGCAGCGACGGGCGTTACGCGTGCTCCACGGCCGCCGGCCCCGCCTTTGAAGGCGGGTCGATCTCCTGCGGTATGCGTGCTGCTCCAGGCGCCGTTGATAAGGTCGATCTCGCCGAAAGCGGAGACCTCCAGCTGCATGTGCTCGGCGGCACCGAACCGCGCGGAATCTGCGGCACAGGGCTCATTGACCTGGTAGCGGCGCTCTTGGAAGCGGGTGCGGTCGACAGAACGGGAAGGCTTCTGCCGCCTGAGGAGCTTCCGGAAACGGTTCCGCAGTCGCTGCGTTCCCGAATCAAGCGTTCAGGCTCGACAACCGTCGTGGACCTGAACGGGCCGCAAGTCAGCGCTTCGGATATCCGCCAACTCCAACTTGCAAAAGGTGCCGTATGCTCGGGAATCCGCACCCTGTTGGAAGTTTCAAACATGGGACCGGATCGGGTGGAGGGAATTTTTATTGCGGGCGCTTTCGGTACTTTCGTGCGGGCTGAGAGCGTGCGCAGAATCGGCCTCGTGCCTCCTGAGATCCGAGGGGCGGTCGATTCCATGGGAAACGCTGCCGGCCGCGGAGCCAGGCTGGCCCTCTTATGCCGCAGGGCACAGAAAAAGGCCGTTGAGCTTGCCGAAGGAACGCGCTACGTGGAGCTTGCGGCCCATCCTAAATGGCGGAACATTTTTGCTGAGAGCCTCTACTTCCCGGAACGTGACCCAGGCGGAGCGCTTAAGTAGAGGACGGGGCAGAACGCAGCCAGAACGCTCCCGAGGCGATCAAACGCAGAAGGCGAAGATCAAAACTCCAGAGGACGAAAGCAAAGACAGAGGGAGTTTTTGCCGGTCATGTTTCAAGCCGATCCCGTAGTTGCAGGCCTTCTCCTGGGGTTCTTGATCTTTATCTGCCTCGGGTGGGGACCGGGGACCCACCTGTGGGGAGCCCTCCAGGTTATCGAGCACTGCCGCAACGAAAAGAACAAATCAAAAGGTGCCGGTCTCATTCTGCAACATACCGACCCTTTTCTTTACGGCGCGATCGCAGCGGACCTAATAAGCTTCAAGCGGTTCGGAGGCCTGAAGAACCATTGCCATAACTGGAATATGAAAGAACGTATGGCTCCACTTCTCAGAAGCCCGGAAGCCGAGGCATTCGCATTAGGCTACCTTTGTCACCTGGCGGCTGATATCGGCAGCCACAATTTTTTTGTGCCGTACCACCGACTTGTGGACCTTCCTCCCCCCGTCCTCGGGCATGCCTACTGGGAGAGCCGTGCCGACGCTACTTTGGAGGAGCACCACTGGGAGCTTATTGAAGACTTGAGGCAGCGGGAATCTTTTCGAGCTTTTGACGAAATAATCGACCGGGCCGTGGAAATAAAGGCTCTCTCCATAAGCAGCAACCGCCTGATCTTCAGGACTCTGGTCTTGGCCCAAGGAAGCCCCGCCTGGCGGAAAGCCCGCCGCATGCTTCAGAAACGGCCCAACCGCAGGGAGCTGAATACCGAGCTGCTGCAAATCCTCAAGAGAAAAATGATACTGGACATGCTTTCAGTGGTTCATGACAAGAACTGGCGTACCCTGCTGGCACAGGACCCGTTGGGCCGTATTCCCCTGCGCGCTGCGCGTGTGCTCCGGCGCCAGCTGCTTGTGCAGTACGGCAACCGGGAGGCCGCTCTGCCGGTGGCGCGACGGCTTGCCAGAGATTGCTTTTGGCCGCCCGAAAATATCTCCTGAAGGGGGAGGTTGTTTAAACCGCCGTCCCGCTCATGTAACATCTCGATTCTTGCGCTGCAGGTTCTTGCAGAACGCTCACAGGAATGCCACTTGTGGAGCGCAGGCAAATGAATCCACAGCAACCCGGAGAAAACAGCAAGGTCGATCGCAGGGAGGCGGTTCTCTCGCGGGCAAGGCAGGTCTTGGTCGCCGAAGGGCGTGCGGTGCTCCAGGCCGCAGAAGAGCTCGGAGAAGCGTTCTGCGAGCTTGTGGAGAAGATTCTGCCCCTGGAAGGCCGCGTGGTCCTGACAGGTGTTGGCAAGTCCGGCATTGTGGGCATGAAAATCGCAGCCACCCTTGCAAGCACCGGCACCCCAGCCTTTTTCCTGAAACCCCTTGACGCGATTCACGGCGATCTGGGCATGCTCACAGCCCAGGACCTTCTTCTGGCTTTATCTCACAGCGGGGAAACGCTTGAGATCCTCAACGTGATCTCGGCCGCGAAAAACTTGGGCACTTTTGTTGCGGCCATGACGGGCGACCCCAGCAGCACTTTGGCGCGGGAAGCGGATCTTGTGGTGCCTGTGATCGTTCAGCAGGAAGCCTGTCCCCTGGGCTTGGCACCTACAACTTCCACCACCGTAGCGCTTGCAGTAGGCGATGCTCTGGCAATGGCGCTTCTTGAACTTCGGGGCTTCACGCGCGAAGACTACAGAAGATTCCACCCCGGCGGTTCGCTGGGGCGGCGCCTGAGCCACCGCGTGCGGGACTTCATGCGCACCGGGGACCGCGTTCCGGTTGTAAGGGAGGAGGACCCTCTCAGGGCTGCACTCGAAGCAATGACGGTGAAGGAGACCCTGGGAGTCACTCTTGTCGTCGATCAAACCGGAGTGGTGACAGGGATCTTAACGGACGGCGACGTGCGCCGCTTGCTGCGGCGGGAAGGCCCTCGCCCGGACCTCCTTGACCTCCCGGTGCGTACCTTTATGACCAAAGGGCCCAAGACCATTGAAGCGGATGCCCTGGCCAGCGAAGCGGTCAGAATCATGGAGGTTAAGGGCATAACAAGTCTTGCCATACTCAACCCCGACGGGACCCCGGCCGGTATAGTGCACCTGCACGATATCCTGGGCCGAAGTAAATTCCTGGTGTAAGTCCGAAGTCGAGCATAGTGCCTCGTCCAATAACTACCTTCCGGTTTTGGCGTTTCGCCAAAACCGGACTCGGGGCGCCTGGCGGGATCTTTTGGCACGATGTCTACGATCCCCAATCAGCCGGCCCCACACAGCCTGAGGTCATTGAGACAATGGCTAATGCTTCGCTCACAGGCGGATCTACGGGAGAGCCTTGGCACTTCTGGCCCCTCGGGACACTAAGCGCT
>CAZGYL010000668.1:0-3213 GCA_964529985.1 uncultured Planctomycetia bacterium
TTTTTCAACTCGGCACGGTGCTTCCGCAGAATATCCCGGATTTCCTCCAAGCTGCTTGCTCTCTTCATTTTGTCGCCTCCATGGCATCGAGCGAGGAGAGGCGGCCTGGCGTTCCTGTTGCACAGCCGTCAAGGAGACTCTTAAGCAGTAGTTTAACAAATTTCCCACCTTATTGGCAGAACGGGGGATAAATGCGCCGGCCGCCCGGCTCCGTCAAGCTTCGGGGACGCCCCGGTTTCGGGCCTCCAGAACCTGCGCCTACAGATTCTTGGTCGCCGAAGCCGTGGAGTGCCCCTGGAGGAAGCTCCTCCAGCGCGCACGCCCCGTTGGTGCTTTCCTGGGATATCGCGGATTTTTGCAGCCCGTTCGCTTTTTCTATGGATACTTTGAGAATGCTCGGCTATTCTCAAAGTCTGTGTGGCCTGAAGCGAGAGGTCTGTTGTACGCTGGACAAGGCGCTGGTATCCGCGGGATGAACGGTCTGAAGGAGAGCCGTTTATGAGTTTCAGGATCGCTCGGAATAGACCCTGTCCATGTGGGAGTGGAAAGAAATATAAGAACTGCTGCATGAAGAAAAGTGCCGGCCTCTTCGGCGAGCCTTCTTCATTTCTTGTGGCCGGAAGACAAGGCTCAGTTCAGGGAAGAGTGATTGACTCCGAACCTCAGTTTGCGGAACGTCCGGGCTTTGCCGATCCTCCGCAAGCCGGCACCAAGCGCCGGCGGAAATCGAAACGGCTTCCCTGGGAAGTCGCGTTGCTTACCGACAAGGAAATTCTGTTCCAGCTGAGCAAGATGGGTATCGAAGTTTCCCAGGAAGGCTTTGCATCCTGGACCGAGAGATACACTGCGGCGCAAGAAGTGGTGCTGGAACTGACTAAAGGACGGAAACAGAACTTGGAACCTGAACAAATGAAGTTTGTGCACCGTGCAGTCTGCGAGCTCTGGAAACGCTGGTTTCCCCGAAAGCTATGTCGTGAGCTGGTCCTTGAGTGGCTCCAGCAAGGCGCTGCTATAGACCCCTCAAGGGAAGACAAAAGGTGCGACATCTGGATTCAGATTTGGGAAGCTGTAAAGCCCTATTTGACTCCGGAAATGCGCACCGTCGAAAGTGCGGAGTCTAAGATTTTGAAAACGCACTTTATGTACAATTGGATCCAAGATCTCGGTATGGCGTTCTATAACGCTGCCGTAAAGAAGTCGGAGTATGCAGAGAAGGGAATACGATTCATGGAGCAAGTCCTGGATCAGTTCACAGAGGAAGACGAGCTCTTCATCATGAATTTCATGTGCGATTTGGGGACTTTATACTTTCGTGCCGGAAGGGAGGCCGACGGAGAAAAATGGTTCCGTGAGATCATACGAAAGAATCCAAGGAAAGCCCAACCGTACGCCCACCTTTCCGATGCTCTCGCTTTTGATCGCCGCGGCGATAAGGGGCCGCGCGACTTCGAAAGGGCTATTCAGGTACTGGAGGAGGCCTTGGCGGTTCCGGTAGAAGATGCAGAAGATTTCGAACTAGACGTGCGGATAGCCGATTTGCGGGAGCAATTGGCGAAGCAACGCTCAAAGGGCTGATGACCTGAAGCGCGGTGTTGGAGCAGATTCGACGGCCGCCCGGCGCCGTCAAGCTTCGGGGGCGCCCCGGTTTCGGGCCTCCAGAACCTGCGTCCACAGATTCATGGTCGCCGAAGCCGTGGAATGCCCCTGGAAAAGCCTCCTCCAGCGCGCACGCCCGGCTCCGACCGCCTCTTTTCGTTTTGCTTCGTCCTTAAGAAGCGCAAGAACTGCTTCTGCGAAAGCTTCGGGGCGATCGGGCGGCACCATGACGCCTGTATTCCCAAGGACTTCGGGCGTTCCGCCTACATTGGAGGCTACAACGGCGATACCGCAGGCAAGGGACTCTATGAGAACCCTGCCGAGCGGTTCTTCTCGGGCTGTGTGAAGAAGCGCCGTCGCTTCCTTAAGCACGGACAAACAGTCGCGCCGCCAGCCGAGAAGATGCAGTCGGCCTGCAAGAGGAGGCTGTGCGGCGTGCTTTTTAAGAAGTTCCCAAAGAGCAAGATTCTCTTGCTTGCGCCCTACAGGTTCACCGAGAACAAGAAAATGCACATTGGGTTCGGCACTTACACACCGCTTTGCAACCTCAAGAAGTATTTCAGGTGCTTTACGCACCGTGATCTGTCCCGCCCATACAACAAGGGGGCAATTCTCAGGCAGTTCCAGAGCCTTGCGGATATGAGCCGGAGGGATTTTCGCAGGAAGACTCACCCCGTTGTAGATGACGTGGATTTTTTCCGACGGGAAACCTTGAGCCATGAGGTTTTTCTTTACAGCATTGGAGACCGCGATCAGCGCCGCATTCCGAAGCAGAAGCTCCCTTACCCGCGGGCCGATCCGGGCAGCCGAGCGCACGTGCGCTGTTGCGGGTAGACCGGTCAGGTGTGCGATTTCCGCGCTCAGCCGGGCAAGCTCAAGGGTGTTTGCATGCACGAGATCGAATCGGGAGACTTGAGCCTTGAAATCTCTTGCGAAAGATCTCCGGCCGGCTTCTCCTTTCGGCGCGCTGAAAGGCTCAAGTGGAACCTGCAGACCCGCGAGTCTTTCGGCAAGTTCGCCGGCAGTGGGCGCGAAAGCCGTCACCTTCACTTCGCGCTCCTGCAGGTGAGCCAAAAGATCAAGGGCCGAGCCCTCTGCTCCGCTTACGGTCGGGTGCTCAAAGAAATAGGCTACGCGGATCATTACCAGTGCCTTCCGGGCTCTTCAGTGATTCCTTGTAACGCATGGGGCCTGCGGACGCCAGGGACCGCGGGCGCCCCTCTTTATGTTTTCTCCGGCGTGGTGGTAGGATGTGGGCGTTCCGCTTGGCTGCAAGAGCCTTTTGGGGCTTTTGTCCGGAGTTTTTACGGAGGTCCTGATGATCCGCGGCGCTTTGAACTTCCCGGTAAGACTCCTCAAGGCGGCTCTCATTGCTTCGGTATGCGTGAACAGCCCGGCCGGTGAAGCTCCCGGTCCGGAGCCACTTCAGGCGAAGTGGATCTGGATCGCCGGGGAGGCATCCCCTGTAAATTTCCATCTTGCTGCACGCAAGGTTTTCAAGCTTCCGGAAGAATTCTCCGATCCGCGGCTTCGGATAACCGCCGATTGCAGGTACATGGTCTTCTTGAACGGCAAGTACCTCGGGCGCGGTCCCATCCGCAGCTGGCCGCAGGCCTA
>CAZGYL010000669.1:0-3199 GCA_964529985.1 uncultured Planctomycetia bacterium
AGTACGTCAGGAATGTGGTCCAGCGGCAGGTGTTCACAAGTATCCGGGGCGGCTCCTCTCCGAGTGCTATCCGGCGCTGCCTGAGTCGAAACTGCGCTGAACCGTAATACCGTTCGGCCTCCGTACGGAAATCGGCTGCTTGAAGGGCCGCAAGCGCAGGATCCATATACCGCTTGACCAGCTCCACATCACCGATCACCGTCGATGGGGGTGTATACCTCAGAGAACGAAAAACAGCACTCGATTTGGCGAAACCCAGCGAGCCGCAAAAGATGATAAGCCAGCTTTCAAGAAGCGCGCGGTGCAGATCCGCAAGGTGCAGCAGAACCTTCACTCTCTGAACTTCTTCCTCAAAGAGGTAATGAGGCCGTGCCATACCGTGAAGCAGGTCGACCTGATTTTTCAAGCAAAAAACAACCTTCCTGCCGGTTCCGAGGCCTCCGAAAGCAATAGGCGAGCGCCCGCGAAGGTGAGGGGTGAGTTTTTGCTTCAGGGAATCGGACATGAGGTACAGAGTCTGATCCGCGGGGGTACAGAGACAAAGCCCGTCCCAGTACTCAATGACCGTGAGCCCTTCGGGCCAATGCACCTTTGCCACCTCACGGGCAAGCGAGTTATCGACTTCCTTAAGGGCTCGAAGGTTTTTCTTATAGAAAACACGGGCTTTCGCCACAGCCGGTCTTTCTGCAGGCGGCAGGTTGAGCTGCGCTTTGACAAAGGCTTCCGAGAAGGGTGAGGCGGCGTCCGGGGCCGGAAGCCCCTCAAGCCGCTTGCATCCTTCTGCGAAGCAGGCAACGGCCTCCTTCCATGATCCAGCCAAGTAGGCGGCGAAGCCGCGGGCAAGTGCAGCCGCTGCAGGATCGGAGCTGCTGCCGGCAAAGGTTTCCAGCTCCGCGGCAGCTTGTGTGCGTTCTCCGGCCTCCCACTGCGAGGCTGCTCTGGTCGCCGCAACAGTGGCTTCCTCCAGTCGACGCGCAGCCTGGGCGCGGAGGCGTTCGGTCCCCGTTCTCCTGCTTTCTGTTTTCAGGTCCGTCGCTCGGGCCATTTTCACCCCTTTCCGGCAGGCCGCGGACCGGCCTGCCTCTTTCGGTTATCGGACGATTAGCAGTGGGCCTTAACGGAACTTGTTTCTGGAAGACGGTCGAGGGCAGGAGTAAAAAACACACGATACGGCAACAAGCGATCGGCTGAAGCTTGAAAGGAGGGGCGCTGTGGAACTTGGAGCTCTTCTCAGGCTCGTTAAGAACCTGCGGGGGATAGCTTTTTGGGCGGAGGACGAGGACATCGCTGCGGAGCTGCGATACTTGCGTCGGAAATCTCAATACAGGTGGGTTGGAGTGTTGGAGGAGCTAGGCGCAGCAGGCTGCAGCTCGGGCTTGGGCGACCTGCTTGAAGGCAAGACGTTGAAGATCCTTAAACCGCCGGAAGAACTTAATGCATTCTCTGAGATCGTAAGCGAAGCGCTGCGGGCGCCTCCCGACTTTGTCCGGACGGTTTTAGCCGGGTCTTTCTATGTCGCGCCGGTCTTGCTTCTCGGGACGAAGGCGGTTTCAGCTGCCGAGCCTGTAGCGTGTGCGGTTTTTGAAGCCCCCCTGCTTTCGGATGCCGAACAAAAGCGACACCTGCGGATCCTGGATTACGCAGCCCTGGACGCACACCAATCAGCTACAGAAACAAGTGCGAAGGCGGTACAGGCTGCTGCAAGCGCGTGGCGCAGGGGGGAGGCGGCAAAGGCTAAACGTACGCTGAGCAGGGCTGTCAGCGTCCAGGCGCGCTTCTGCAAAGAGGACGGGCAGACCCGCTTCTGGCGGTTCCGCGAATTTGAGGGCGGAAAGCCCCTGCCTTACGTCTTGTACCTGCAGCCCCTTCGGTTTGTGCGTAGTGCTCTGGACACTCGGGACGGTGCTCAAGCCGTCCTGAGCCTTCAAGAAAACCACCCTCAGGTGTTTGCTGCTTCTCTTAGTGTTGTGCCCGCCTTTGTGGTACGTGTTCCCTCTTGAATGCCGACCGGCACTCATCGACGTGCCGGCCCTTCTGGTGTCCTCTCAGCCGGTACACTCCTTGAGTGAATCAGCCGTCGGATCAAACCCCGCATTCGGAAACGGAGCCGGCAAGCTGTCTTGTCCACCGAAGAGATATCCGAGCAGGAAGATCGCATCGGATATATCAACGGCACCGTCGTCGTTCGCATCAGCTGAGTCAGCGCACCTCGGCGCAGGCCCTCCGCCGAAAAGATATGTCAAAATGCTGATTGCATCTGCAAGATCAACCTTTCCATCTCCGTTCACTTCCCCGCGGACGAAGGGAATGAGATCGGAACTTCCGACTTTTATTTCTTCCTCGCTGCGCACTTTACCGTCAGGGCCGTACACGGTAACGGTGTATGTACCCGGCGGCAAATCCGGAATCTCGGTCTCGATATTGAAGTTACACATGCAGAAGCAGAGGGCTCTGGCCTCATCGTATTCGTAGACTTCGATGCGGTCTCCCCTGATCGTGTAACGGACAGTGAACTCGGCGCAACACTGGTTACGCAGGTTTTCGTGGGTGATGCGCAGCGTAGTGTCCTCAACAGAAAGCTTCACGCTTTCTTTACCCTCGGACGAAAGACAGTCAGTAACCCTGAGAAGTTTGAGTCCGGCCTCGCCCGAAGGAAAAGTTATTTTCTCCGTTGCGATCTCCGTCCCATCATGGGTTATAACATGCACCACATAAGTGCCGTCAGGAATCCCGGGAATGAAGTACTTCAGGTCGTAAGTGCAGATGCACCTGCATATGCCGTTACGGTTGACTTCCTTAAGCACAATCTCCCCAGGCTTAATGGTGACGGCGGCGCTTGCTTCCAGGCAGCAGTACCAAGTGTATTCCAAGTGGTATATCAACAGATCGTTCCCCCGGGGTTCAAAAATCACCTCCCCGTAGTCTTGAGATCCGCCTCGAGGCGAGCCCAGGCACCCTGATTGGTCGACGAGACAACGACCTGCGGCCTGCAGCGCAGCTGCAAGCGCCATAACAAGGACTATAGCCCACTTTCTCATGTCCACCTCCTAAACACCGCGCTGCCGTCATGCTTTCAGGCCCCTGTTAACCGCTTGATATCCATTCTACCCAGCCCGAACGGAGGAGGAAAGGAAAAAGGACTCAGATCTGTGAATCAGACACTAAAGTTAGGGCGAGACCGGTCCCGGCACCTCCGGGG
>CAZGYL010000670.1:0-3198 GCA_964529985.1 uncultured Planctomycetia bacterium
TCGGCCCGATCGGGGCTGAGCGCAAAGGTCTCCTCAAAACCGATCTCACCTGCAGCCTGTACTGCGGCCGCAGCCGCCCACGCGATTGCACCTGCGATAACTGCGATTCGGCCCATAAAGCTCACTCTGTGCCTTTCTCTCATGCCTCGGTTCCTCCGCTCGTCCCTCGGTTTGTGCCGCTTCCGCAAGGCGGAGAGCTTCTTCCTACCTTCATAAAAGACCACCGACCGAGGGGGAAGTTCCAGAAAATTCCCGGGCCCGCAGTATTTACTTCGGCCCCGGGCCCGGGCTCTCTGTGCGCTTCGGCTCTTGCGAACCGACTCTCACCCTTATACCTTTCTTGCGAAAGAAGCCTCTGAGAGCGAGTCTGCTTCATGAATGAGAGGAGTTCGGTTCTAAGCGCCCTCTGCTCAGCCCCTCAAATCTCGGTACTTATCGCCGGCGGCGGGGTGAACGGTATCGGTCTTTTTCGGGAGCTTTGCCTTCAGGGGGTGGATTGCCTGCTTGCCGAGCGACGGGATTTTGTTTCGGGAGCGAGCTCTAAGAGCTCGCGGCTTATCCACGGCGGGCTGAGGTACCTTGAGAACGGAGAGGTGCGCCTTGTACGAACCGCTTTGATCGAGCGGGACCGCCTCCTGGGCAATGCTCCTCATTATGTGCGACCCCTGCAGGTGGTCATACCCTTTTATTCCTATTTAGGCGGTCTTCTCAAGTGTCCCCTTCTTTTTGCAGGCCTTCCACTGCAACCCGGCGGGCGGGGGGCCTTGGTGACGAAGGCGGGGCTTCTTTTTTACGACATGGTGAGCCGCAAATACCACCGCCTCCCGCGCCACAGCTTTTTTACAAGGAAAGCTGCACTTGCCGATTTTCCGGAACTAAGCGGCGATATTCTCGGGGCGGCTTCCTATTGGGACGCACGAATCACCGAAGCTGAGAGATTGTGTATTGAACTGCTGGAAGAGGCCCTTGGGGCCTGTCCGGATTCCTTCGCCCTGAATTACTTGGAAGTGCTGGATCGGCGTGGTGAGCAGGTTCTTCTGCGGGATGCGGTAAGCGGTGAAGTTCTGGCGGTCCGTCCGCGGGTTGTCATCAACGCGGCAGGGGCTTGGATCGACCGGGTCAACGAGCGCTTGGGTCTAAACGCGAAGCTCATAGGAGGAACCAAGGGTTCGCACCTTGTAATCCGGAACGACAAGCTTCACCGGGCCCTTCGAGGGCGCATGCTTTACTATGAATATGCCGACGGAAGGCTTTGTTTGGCTTTTCCTCTTGAAGATACCGTCCTTGTCGGCACAACCGATATTCCCGTGGACGATCCGGACCGCGCAAGGTGCGAGCGGAGCGAAGTGGAATATCTGCTTTCAGCGCTAAAATCGGTGCTTCCCGGCCTTGAGGTGAGCGAACGTCAGATCGTGCACAGCTTTTGCGGTGTCAGGCCTCTTCCTGCTGAGAGAGCCAATGTGCCGGGCCGAATAAGCCGGGACCACCGGATCGTGCGCTTCGGGCCTGCAGGAGATCGTCCTTTTCCGATTTTTTCGCTTGTGGGAGGCAAGTGGACGACCTTCAGAGCACTTTCTGAAGAAGCCTGCGATCGCGTGCTCGACTTATTGGGTTTGAAGCGCCGCGTTTGGACAAAAAAGCGTCCGATCGGCGGGGGCCGAAATTGGCCCGCCGACCCCGAGAGGTGGAGTGAAAACGTCGCACGCACAAGCGGCCTTTCTAAGGAAAGAGTTGCGTCTCTGTTGGGGCGTTACGGGACTCGTGCGGCGGAGCTTGCGCGGGAGTTCACCTCTTCGGGCGACAGACCTCTCGACACGTTGCCTGATTTTTCCTACAGGGAGATCGAGCGTATCGCACGCAGGGAGTTTGTGGTTTCTTTAAGTGATATCGTCTACAGGCGGACCATTATCGGGATTTCAGGAATGGCTCGACCCGAGGCGCTGCAAGAACTTGCTCGGGTTGCAGGCAGGATTCTCGGCTGGAACGAAGAGGAGTGCAGGACGCAGATTGACAGGGTGCGCGCCGAAGTGGGCACATAAGAATGCTTCCGATAAACCAGATCCACCTTGCTTAGTCTCGAAGGCACAGCCCTTCAGCATCGTATACTTCTAGGGTAAAAGACGCTGGCGTTATCCGGGCAGTTGTCAGGGGCAGGTAACATGGATCTCACCATTGCCGAAGCTTTTGTTCTTAATCTTGAAGAAAGGCGCCGCAGGCTGCAGGCTCTCAAGGAAGGCAAGACTTTGAACCAAGTGGTTGCAAGAGAGCAAGAGGAGCGTTTCGCCAAAAAGCTTGCCCGCAGTTTGGCTCCGGCGTTGGCCGAAACTTTGAATGCACCGCAGTCGGCTGAAACGGACGAACCTTTGTTAAGACATACAGCTGTCTCGGCCGGAGGAAGGCCTCTGAAAGAGGAAGATCACGCGGAAGTGCGCGAGTTTATTATGGAGAGCTTCGCCGCGCTTGCCAAGCGGCTTGACGATCTTGCATGGGAGGTTGCAAAACTACGCGGGCAAGTGCTTCAGTTTTGCGAGCAACTTGGAGGCCGGGAAGAAAAACTGCAAGCTGAAACATCAGCCGATTCTTCAGCTGAGGCCCCGGGTGAAGAAGTGGACGAAAAGACCGAACCTGCAGTTTCGGTTTAGTTTTCCTTCTCCAGCCTTTCCTGTTCCTCAAGATCAAGCTGCCTGTAGAAATCCCCCGGTGCAAGTTCTTTAAAGCTTCCGCTTTTGAAAAGGAAACGCCTAATCTCCATACACAGGTGACATGCGGAGAAATACCCGGCCGGATCTTCTCTGAAGCCTCGCTCCTTTGCGAACCCAAGCAGCCCGGGGAGATCTTCGCGCACCAGGAGGGCCAATACCGGTTTGTCCTCCGGGTCAATCCCTTCGCTCAGCAGCTTTTCCAACTGCCGTATGTCGCCGTAGCTTATTCCGGCGCAATATCCCGGAACGTAGTTTCCATAGCAATCGAAGTGGTTGTGCCAGCTTCGCGCAAAAGGCACCGGGCAACTTTCACGTGCGGCTTCCAGCGCGGAGCGCGGCCTGAAAAAGGGCGCAAGTTGTCTGCTGAGTTTTCCGCGGAGCGCATAAGGCGCGCGCCCGCTCATAAAGAACTCAACCGCTCCCAAGGAACTTTCGGCGGCCTCGCGCTCGAGATACTCTTGGAGTATCTCGCCTCGCTCGCCGCCGCCTCCACGGC
>CAZGYL010000671.1:0-3194 GCA_964529985.1 uncultured Planctomycetia bacterium
ATAGCGCTGGACCTCAGGCTGTGTGGGGTGATCAATGTAAACGTTGTCCCCAAGGAAAAGAAAAGCGTCCAATTTGCGCTGCTTTATCGTCGTCCAAATGCGCTCGTGCCATGGGGTGTAACCGGCGCCGCCCCCGAATCCGATACGCACCTTAGCCTTGGTTCCCGGCGGTGGATACGTGCGGAACGTCCAGCGTTTTCTGATCGGCTTTCCAGCAACAACTATCTCGTATTCATAACTCGTTGCGGGTTTGAGCCCCGAAACTCTTACGACCGCCGTATAATCCCGCGAAGGGTCCGTCTCGGCGTTTCCCACTGCGACAGGCTGATTGTGCAAGCCGGGCTCAAAAACCTTTACCGAAATCGGAACCGCGTGCGCCGTCCGCACCCAGAAAGACGCCGAGGTCGGGCTTACGCACCCAAGAAGCGGGCCGTGCAGAAGTTCAATCTCCCTGCGCCGCAGAAGATCAGCCATAGGTGCAAAAGAAAGCAACGGAGCGAAAAGCCGCCGCGGGCCTGCAACAAACCTTTCAAGGGGTAAGCCCGAAGCCACAGCTTCCCTCACATACCCAAAAGCCTTATCAAGATCGCCCTTTGAGGTCCAGGCGGCGGCAAGACAGAAAAGCGCCTCGCAATCCCCCGGGTGTTTCTCCAAAAAACTTTCCATGCGCCTTACCGCGGCATCAACTCTGCCCGCAGCGATATCGGCAACGGCGTTTCTCCCTGCGCGCTTGTAACTAAATGAAGGTGCGCCGAACGCAGCGGGAAAGACCAATATCGACCCAAGAAAAAACCGCGCGCAGAATAGCCTGCCTGTCAACCTCATGAAGCTCCTCCTTGTTCGATCCGCACTCCCGCCCTTCTCCGCCTGCCTTCTAAAGATAACCGAGATCTTCCAGTTGCTTGCGCATCAGCGCCGTCTCCTCTTCGCTGAGACGCCCGACCACGGCTCTCTGGATTTCCTCCTCAAGGGCTTCTGCAAGCCGCAGAAACTCCTTCTCCAAGGAAGCCGGCAGGCCTGTGCTGGGAAAACCGCCTTCAAGCGGAAAAGGCTCTTCCTCAAAAGGATCTTCCCTCAGGTTGTAGCCTCGCACCTCGCCAGTATCGATGCGCTTAAGCACCTTACAATCACCGCTCCTGCAGCCCATCTCTTCATAGAGGTCTGCGGCTCTTGACGGCAAAGGCGCACCTTCTTCAAAGCTCCGGTTTCTGGCAAAAAACGCTATACGATCCTCAGGTACAGACCCGTGTTCCATCGCAGGCAGAAGCGAACGACCCGTCATCTGCCCGTCTCCCCGCAGGCCTGCGATCTCAAGCAGAGTGGGAAGCACGTCAACGCTGCGCGCGACACCTCGTACTCTCCTTCCTCGCGGCAGAAGCTCCGGAGCGTAGAAAATCAAGGGAATGCGAAGCACCTCATCGTGCAGGTGGCACCCGTGGAGGTCGAAAATGCGCTTGGGGGCGGACCCGCCGGGCATGCGCTCCCCCCAAGACTCACCGTGATCCGCAGTAAGTACAAGAACATCAGGCTGGGCGGCTTCCACAAACATTGGAAGGTACTTCTCGCTGAAGCTTACAACCGCCTCTGCGTAGAGCCTTCTGAGGCGCTCGCGGTGCAGTTCAACGGCGGAGCGCTCAGGCGCCCCTAGAGGGGCGAGCATCTCAAGAGCCAAACGCCGCCATAAACGGCGCTCGAGTTTGCGCTCCATGTAAGGAATATGAGTCCACCAGTAGTGGAGAAAAGCTACATAGCGGTCGCGCCGGTGCGCCCGCAGCCAAGCCGCCACCTGCTCGGGCTCTTGAGAGGAGCAGACTACATCGGCCCTGCTCGATCGGAAAAAAGGGTGCCGGGGCTCAAAGACGAACGAGGCCCTGGTGAACCCCCGCTCCCCGAAGTAGTCAAAAAGCGTAGGGGTGAAAGGCCTCCAGCCCTGCGCCCAGGAAACAATGCCAAGCCGATGAGCCCAAAGGCCCGTCAGCAGCGAAGCCAAGGCCGGCACCGTCCACGGCGCACTTGAAAACGCAGACTCAAAAACGCAGCCTTCGCGCGCAAGCGCGTCCAGAGTGCGCGTTGAGCGCTCCGGGTTGTAGCAACCCAGGTAGTCATACCTCAGCGAGTCTGCAACTATAAGAAGGATCTTCATGGAAGTACCACCGGATCTCTCGGCCGAAAGGAGTATCTCATTATACAAGGAGCGGCCTGAAGCCGCCCCAGCCGGTATCGCCCCCTCAGGCTGTTTCTGCTATCATCGCATTGGGTCGCTTTATCGGTCTTAGCGACGGTACGTACCGGGTGCGTGCGTAGATAAATCCCGGCTTGGTCTTGAGCGCAATAAGAAAAAGGCTCGCCGAAAGTCAGCCTCTGGAGGCAAATGTGACGCACCGAGTTTTTCTCAGCACCGCCGCCGCTTCCATAGCCTTTCTTATCCTGCAGGCGGGAGCCGACGAGGTCGTTTACCTCGAAAACGGCTCCACTTGGCGCTATCTGCCCGGCTTGCAGGAGGCCTCGCAGCCTCCCGACGCATGGCGGCAGGTAGAGTTCGATCACAGCGCCTGGAGCTCAGGCCCGGCCCCTCTGGGCTACGGCGAACCGGAAGTCAAGACCGACTTCAGCAAACTCGATCCGCCCATGCGGGGCAACTACACCTGCGTGTTCCTGCGCAGCACCTTCCAGATCACACAACCTTCGCTGGTTGCAGGCCTTCGAGCATACGTGGATTACGACGATGGCTTTGTGCTTTGGATCAACGGTAAAGAACTTGTGCGGCAGAATGTTGAAGGCGGCCTTGGGGACCCCCTGCCCTTTGACGAGCGGGCCAGCAGGAGCCATGAGTCAGGGTCGTTTGAGGCTTTCGATCTTACCGATCCGCAATCCTTTCTGCGCCAAGGAACCAATGTAGTGGCTGTGCAGTTATTTAACTCTTCGCCTACAAGCTCGGACGCGCTTTTCGATCTGCGCCTCGTCGACCCCTTCGGCCCGGATCTTGTGGCACCTGTTGTAAAAGACATAATCCCCGCTCCCGGCACAAAGCTTCCAAGCCTCAAACAGATAGAGCTTACGTTCAGTGAAGTGGTGGTCGGCGTGGATGCGGAAGACCTCCTTATTAACGGCGTGCCCGCGAAAACCGTTCTCGGTGTGGGTAAAGGGCCTTAACGTTTCACGTTCGATCCCCCGCCGGCGGGAGCGGTCATCGT
>CAZGYL010000672.1:0-3172 GCA_964529985.1 uncultured Planctomycetia bacterium
CAGGGCCGCTTACAGAATCCGCACCACCGTTAAGGTCTATCGAATCACCTGTAAATGTAAGGTTCCCTCCTACAGCAAAACTGCTTGCAACCGTAATAGAAGAAGCACTTACAGACACATCCCCCAGCGTGGTGGTTGACCCAACAGCACCTGAAAATGTAACAGAACCGCTTCCTGCTGAAATGGTAAGGCTGTCACTTCCAGCAGTCACCCCGTCCACCGCATTTTCAAAAGTGATGTCGCCAGCACCAGCCCCTGATGAAACGGTTCGGCTTCCCGACACACGCACCGGGCCCTGAAAACCTATTGCAGCGCCGGACGTAGTGATATTGCCACACAAATCAATAGTCCCGGTTCCTCCATCCACCAAGAGCGTAACAGCTCCACCGCTCTGGCCACTTCCCGTAGTATCCAGTGCTGCATTCAGCGCCACTGATCCGCTCCCGCTTTGGGTGGCGTTCGGGTCCGAACTGTTCGCTGTAAACGAGATGGATCCCCCGGCCGTTGTTATCGAGGCATTAACAGTGATATCGCCGCCGGCCTCAGCGGTAAGTCCGGCTCCCGCCGTAGTGAGATTCACCGCATCCGTAAAAGTGATCGAATTCTTCGCCTGCAGGGTCACACTTGCGCCCGCACTGTCCAAGGCAGCAGGATCTATCTGCGAGACCGCAGGATCCGAGCCTGCATCCAGGAAAGAATCCACGTCGGTCACGCTCAGCGTTCCCCCGGTTACCACTTCTATATCCAGGGGGTCTAAGATCAGCTTCCCCTCTTCACCTGCCGGTGCTGAGGCGTCCACCTTCCCCAGAAAAAGCAAAGCACCACCGCCGGAAACCTCCACAGTGCCGCCGTCCCCTCCCTCAGGCCCTCCTCGGGCGGTTACCTCACCTGTAAAGGCCACCCGGTCATCCGCCCAAACAAGCACGTTTCCCCCATCGCCGCGGCGCTCGGCGTCGGCCTTAAGTACGCCCTCCTGTCTGACGACGCTTCCTCTCACGCTTATGCGGCCTCCACCGTTTTCCGCCGACACATCGATCTTTCCGCTGTTCTCAACGGCTCCCCCGCTTTGCAGAGTGACTTCGCCTCCGTGCGCCTTGATCTCACCGCGGTTCACAAGGGCAAGCGAATAAATGTCTCCTGCAGAAAAGACCACACGCGATCCCTCAACAACGCCCTCATTCACAATGCCGGCGGAGGAAGCCGCCTGCTGCTCCGGCTGGAGTTTCCCCACCCTGACAAGAAGAGGGGTACCTTCTTCCTTCGCATAAACACAGTCACCCGAAGCAAGGGTTACAACGCCTTCCTCCGAAACTATCCGCCCCAAATTCCGGATATGTTCGGCAAGCAAACGGATCGCTCCCTTGGCCGTCAGTTCGCCTTCCACTGAAATTGATCCCGAACTCAGGACGAAGCGGTCGATTTTATTGAGAAAGTCTTCGTCGGTGATGCTCGCTGCTGCGGCGACGAGCGCACCTACGTTTACCACCGCATTCGGACCGAAGACGATTCCTGCGGGATTCACAAGATAGACAATGCCGTTCGCCGTAAGCGACCCCTCGATAGCGCTGGGTTCCCCGCCGGTGATTCTGTTAAGGACGCGGCTTGTCTCCGAGGGCTGAATAAATCGGACTTCTTCGCCCGCCGGTATGTTGAAACGTGTGTAGTTTATGATCGTGCCGTCGGCGGCCCGAATGGTGGTGACGTTCCCCTCCCGCTGGAACGTCGCCGAACCGGCCGCAACGTTCTGCAGTTCGATCGCCTCAGCACCCCTGACACTCGTTCCGCAGACAAACAATCCGAGTGCCGAAGCCCATAGGGCGACTTGTTTAGGCTTCACCGCGGAAGCATGCACGCTGATCGCCGTGTCAGCACAATCCGCCTCACCCTCTCGACCCCTACACCCTGAGCCGATCTTTCAGGTTCTCACCAGAAAGCGGCTACGGAAAAATGCAACCGTGTCATTCCGACACGGGTTTCTTCTTCGCCGTTAAAGGCTTCCTTCAATGGGAAACCCCAATCAAGCCTCAACTGCAGGTTTCTCAAAACCCACAACTCAACACCCACCCCGGCCCCCAAAAGCAGCAGATTACGCTCGTAGCGCAACCGGTGGTGGTGCCGGGTGTAACTGATATCCAAAAAGCTCCGAAGTACCAGATCCCAATCGGTTGCACCCAGCGGCCGCTCAGGTGCGGCCCTAAACTCCGTACCGAGCACATGCAGTGGTTCGGCCGGAGCAAGAAGCTTAGGCGCGTGGAGGCGGTACTCCAAACTTCCCAAAGCTCCCAAGTCCCCTGAAGCAAACGCCTCGGGGTAGCCCCTTACGGAATAGAATCCGCCGGCCGTTTGCAGAAAAATAGGAGGAACGCGGGTGTCGAACGTATACTGGCCGCGCACCGACACTGCAAGTTCGTGCGCAAGAGTGGAAACTTTCCCTTCCCCAGCTGCTTCACCCGATAAGAGCTCTTCCAGGAACGCCGACCATACTGCCCGCCAGCGGAGCCTGGACCATTTCTCGTGAGCTCCGGTGCGGCCGAGTTCTTCAGCCTCCGAGCGGGTGGTCCCGGTTACAGAGGGGCAATCCTCCATGGTCAGCGACGCCGAGAAGTTCCTCGTTCGGGTTCTTTGCTCAGCGCGCACAGAGACATAGGGGACCAAAAAATCCCCTTCACCTTTTCCGTCCCAAATAAGCAGGTTCTCGCTTGTCGCATTGAAGTAGCTGACACCGCCTACCAAATCCACAAAGAATGCAGCTTCCTGAAAAAGATTCCAGCCGAGCTCACAACCTCCTGAGAACGTCTCTCCCTGGTAGTCCAATTCGAGTATTCCCACCTCGGAGGCGTCGAACCTGCTGTAGGATCCGTAAACCCTGGCCCAAAGCTCCCGAATGCCTTCAAGCGGGCGCTCGTAACTTGCGGTAAGTGCATGTACGCGATCGAAGTCGCCCGTTACGTAATCCAGAGAGAAGATGTCGTCAAAGCCGGTCAAGTTGTAGTGAGCGAATCCAAACCTTTCCCTCAGCGTACTGGTCTCTTCGGTTCCGGTGTTGCTTACCTGACTGTAAACAAGGTATGGGCGCCGTTCGCGTACAATGAAATCAAGAGCAAGTTCTCCCGGCCTGCTTCCGGGCGCCACCGCGACGTCAACGTGCCGGCCGGGGTGTCGGTTCAGCCTG
>CAZGYL010000673.1:0-3161 GCA_964529985.1 uncultured Planctomycetia bacterium
TACGAAGGAGGAGATTTCAAGCGCCTTGTTACGGATCTGACACTTAAAATAGGCGCGACATTCAGGTTCTGAGGCAGGCCCCGGCCGGGTTTTCCTCCGGCACAGCGTACAGTTCCGAATCGCAGTTTTGCTTGTTCAAACCGCTGATGGTGCAACGGTTTTTTAAGAGCCCGCTCCTATGTGCAGCAGCCGCGCGGGGACTGCCACCCCGATTCCGCTGGGACTATAATGGGTGTGCAGACAGGATCCACACGGTTGTGAAACGGATGGGAGATACTCTCATGAAACGATCTTCTCTCAGGCAGGTTTGCGTTCTTGTCTTTTTCGGGTTTTATGCTGCAGTCTTGGCCTTCGGGGCTTCTCAGTCGCCCAGGCCGCCCAACTTTATTCTCTGCATGGCCGACGACCAGGGCTGGGGCGATGTGGGTTACTCCGGCAATCCCGTACCGAAGACACCGGCGCTGGACGAAATGGCCTCAAGGGGACTGAGGTTCAATCGGTTTTATGCTGCCGCTCCCGTGTGCTCGCCCACCCGAGGCAGCGTACTGACAGGTAGACACCCGAACCGATTCGGTTGTTTCTCGTGGGGATATACGCTCAGACCCCAGGAGGTGACTGTTGCAGAGGCGCTGAAGAAAGCCGGATACACAACAGGACATTTCGGCAAATGGCACCTGGGCTCCGTGAGAGCCGACAGCCCCGTCTGTCCCGGTCGAAGCGGCTTCGACCAGTGGTTTTCAAGCCCCAATTTTTACGACAACGATCCTCTGGTGAGCCGGCAGGGAAAGGTGGTTGAGACAAAAGGTGAGAGCTCCATGGTGACGGTCCGCGAGGCTTTGAAATTCATACGCCGTGCCGCCCGCAGGCGCAAACCTTTTTTAGCCGTCATCTGGTTCGGGAACCCTCATTCTCCTCACACAGCTCCCCCTGAACTCTGCTCACTTTACAAAGACCTGCCCCCGCGGCTTCAAAAGTACTACGGGGAGATAACGGGAATCGACCGGGCCGTGTCTCTCCTCCGCCGAACGCTCAAAAATCTCGGGATTGCAGGAAACACGCTGCTTTGGTACACGAGCGACAACGGGCCGCGCCTCGGGTCCACCGGCGGTCTCTCGGGCAAAAAGGGCACTCTCTGGGAAGGGGGGATCAGGGTGCCCGGAATAATCGAATGGCCGGATCGGATAAAGAAACCGGCCGCAACTGACATTCCATGCGGCACGGTGGATATTTACCCGACGCTTCTTGAGATCGCCGGAGTGAAGATCCCGAATCAACCGCCTTTGGATGGAATAAGCCTGCTTCCGCTTATCGAGGGCAAAATGGTAAGAAGGCACAAACCCCTCGGCTTCTGGGTTTATCCGGCACGCGGCAGGCCCACTCCGAGCAGAGCGATTCTCCAAAAACTCCTGGACGAGCAGCGCGCGGGAATCACCTCACCTCTTCCGGAAGCCGACCTGAACGCCGGAAAGATCCTCAAGCGCTATCCCCTTAAGCCGCTCCCCGGACATGCCGCCTGGATCGACGGCCGCTACAAGCTTCACCGCATACCGGGCAAGAAAGGGGAAACAAGGTATCTTCTTTTTGATCTCCTCACCGACCCAAAGGAGAAGAAAGATATCTCGGAATCCGAACCGGAAAGAACCCGTCGCATGAAGGCGGAGCTCGAAGCGTGGCAGAAGTCGGTTATACGGAGCCTCAACGGCGAGGATTATAAAGAACGAAGGTAAGGTGCGATACTCCGGCCGAAGATCACGAAGACAGAGCCGGTTCCGTTACGACGACAACCAAACTTTCATGCTTTTCCCTCCCTGCCGCACAAAAGCACCGACAGGGAATACTTCTTTGTAATAGACGGTCCAAAGGCCTCGCGACGGGCTGGCCGGAAAGTTCTCTCCGGGCGTCCACAGGTACACAGGTGCTCAGGTCGCTTGCCACCACACTGCTTGAGGTGGAGAAGTGCTTCCAAGGTATCCGAAACCGCCGTCAGGCGGCGCAGTTAGGGCTCGCAAGGGACATCGCACGGAAGAATGGTTTCGTGGGGAGCGCAACCTAGGCCCAAGGCCGGTCCGGGCCACCCTTCGGGAGGGCGGTCGGGAAGCGGCGGCTGCAGCCGCCAGAAGATCACAGCCACCGCGTCCGAAGCGTCGACCACACTATCGTGGTTGAAGTCGCAGGTGGCGAGGCAGCCCGGCGCCGGTCCGTATCGGAACATGTAGTTCAGAATGAAAATGCCGTCGGCGATATCCAGCCTTCGGTCGCCGTTGGCATCGCCGGGACGAAAATACGGTACCACAGCGCCACTGAGTTTTCCGGGTTTATTGCACAGTTCGGGACCATAGGGGCAGGCCTCCGGATCGTTGGGATCCTTTCCTGCAAAATGCGAAAAGGGAATACTGGCTCCGCCCACCACTACCACGTTTGCCATCGGCGGAGAACCTAAGGTTTTGTCGCATGGAGTTATGTACGTAGATTGTTCCGAATCGGACATCGTCAATTGGTACGTGACTCGAAGGTCCGCCCAATCGTTTCGGGCAACGGGAATCGCCTCAGCCTCGAAGTCAATGACAACCGCGTGCGTAAGGCCTTGGTGATAGAGCTCGACCACGTCGTAATCGGGAGGGGAACCGTTCTTCACTGTAGCGGTATCGGTTTCGTCGGTCGTTGCTCTCACCGGGCGGGCTCTTTCGGGGTGTTCTACGCAGAGCCCGTAGGACCAGCCCATGATCTTCGAGCCCTCCATGCTTCCGTCGGGGTTGAAATTCAGCGTGACGAGACTTTCGGTTTCCCCTCCACAACTTCCTTCGGCATCGGCGATATCGATCGTGAACTTGGGGGGAACCGGCTCCCCGTGGGGAACGAACTCAAGGACGCCGCCTTCCTGAACCGCCGGTCGGATGGCTTCTTCCCCATGAACGACCACGGTCTGGACGGGAGGCGTTCCTACATCGTCTGTAAAATTGAGACGGAGCTTTGAGTCTTGTGGGCCCGTACCGGACACCGTAATGTCCACGAGGCCGAAGCTGTCTGTGGCCGGCAGCGTCACCGCGGATCTGAAAGAAATAACGACTCCCTGGGTCACCGCCGCCGCTTCGATGTCAGCGCATTCGGGATCGCAGTCGCTTTCCTTCTGGAGCAGGTTTCCGGGAAGGTAGTAGCCCGTG
>CAZGYL010000674.1:0-3154 GCA_964529985.1 uncultured Planctomycetia bacterium
GTTTCGGGGTTCCGAGGAACGCTTCGGCACGGTTGTTCGTCATATCGCGGTCAACAGGGTTGGGGTCCAGAACGACTTTGACAATTACGGGATCGTGAGGCATTTCAAGAGGGAATGCAACCTGAGCGGTTTCGCCGGGAGCGATTTCAGGCACTCCGACATGGAAAGAATGGATCTCCGTGCCTGCGTCATTGATCAAAGCGACGCGCAGCTCGAGCACACTTTCGTTGTTTTGGTCAAGCGGCGTTCCGGCTAGATCTCTGTTCTCTATGACGGCGGTACCCGTAAGCGGAGTTCCCGGTGCGGAAAACGGGTCGGAGAGTTCAAGGCTCTTGATTGCAGGATCCGCCTGAAGCGGCGCTGTTTGGACCTCAAAGGCGGGACTCCCGTTCCATTTAAGAGCTTTATCGAACGAGGTCGGACCGCTGTTCAGGTTGATGGTCCGCAACGCGCCCGGGCCCAGGCCTGCAGCTACGTTGGAGTGTATGTTCCCGTCGGGAGTCAGATTCAAAGGAAACCCGAATCGGGTTCCGTTCAAAGCAAGAGCCATCACCCTTCCCGAGCCTGCGCGCGTTCCCATCACTCCGGTTCCATGCCACGCAATGACCCACTCCGGGTTGCGCCAGTGGAGGTTGTGACCCGGATCCAAAGCAACGGGCGGCGGGCCGAAACTCCCGACTACATACCCGTAGACGATTTCTCCGCAGTCACGGTGTATGAGAATCAGATCTGTAAATGAACCGCTTTCCAAGCGGCAGAGGTAGAGGTACCGGATACCTCCACCCAATCCCGAATCTTTTGAAGGTGCTCCTTCCCGCAAGGCTGAGAAAACAAGTACCCCGTTTCGGCCGTCCTTAAGCGCTATTTTGGGATCCAAGATACCCGGATAGGCATCAGGGTTTGAAAGCACCGGCTGCGGTGGGCTCCACGTTGATCCGTCATAAGAGGAGTAATAGATGTTCCGTCCCGTGTTTTGTTGCACCAGGTTCCAGTGCGTAGGATCGTGAATCCATACGCAATACGTGGCGTCCCCGGAAGGAGAGGTGGCGATCGAGGGCGAAATGTTGATGCCTTCAGGCGAAAGCCTGACCGGCGAACCTATCGTTCCGGTTGCGTTGATTTTCTGAACGTAGATCGCTGTTTTCTCCAGTTGCGGTCTGTGGTTGGGTGAAACGGTCACCTCTGTGAAATGAGGTTGGGCTTTTTCCATACCTTTATTTTGGCGGACGTAAATGGTCATCGGGTGAGCGCTGTCGCTGACAAGGAACTGCGGCGTATCGTAGCGTACCCATGCCACAAAAGCTTCGCCTCCTGCCACATCGGCTGAAAGGGTGGATTTGCCGTCCGCGTGCCGATCGGCCGGGTCCACCTCCCCGGGTTTGTCTGTGATTCTGATCGGATCGGCCGCTTCCCAGCCGCCTCCGGGCCCCGGCTGGTGGAAGATGGGGAGAATGAGAATTTCTTTGGCTCCTGCGTGGAGGTTAAGCTCTTCAACAGTCGGGTTCCCGGGGTCGACCGGATCTGGGATTCCCGAAGGATCATAGTAGGTCCATGCAATAAGCGCGATGTCGTTTGCAAGGAAAACCGCACTCGGATCTTGAAGCACAGCCGTGCCGACCATACCGGGTTGCAGCGGCAGACCGCCGCCGTCGAGCCGCACCTTGCCGAGGCCGTCTTCGTCCACCCATACGTCGATCGTATGGCTGCCGTCGGGCGAGACGGCCGTGGAGGGGGCGCTTACCTGCACGGGGAAGGCCGCGTTGGCCTTGCGAAGCCGCAGGCGCTTCAATTGCTCGGCGCCTCCTTCTTTTTGTGTAAGCGATTTTGAGCAGCCCGCCGGGTAACCGAAGTCTTCTCCCGACTTAAGCAGAGTTGCATGATCGAGAAGGTCTTCTTCGAGATCAACGCACAGGACCACAAAAAGACAGGCTTTAAGCTCCATGAACAGCGTAAGATACGCCTCGGCGAAATACTGGGCACCGAAATCCGTGTCTTCGAGGTATACTTTCGTACGCATATCGAACGTGACGCCGGGAGTGAGTGCCATTGAAAGAGAAGCTATTCCGAAGAGGATGTCCGCGCGGATCTCACACGGGATTGAAAGGCCTATTTGAGAGAGAAGATAGAAGTATGCCTCGACGGTGTGTTCTCCGTACAAGCTGCCGAAAGGATCGACCATTGCCTGTATATGCGCCTCAATGAGGATGTCGAAACCCAAACCAATGGAGGCCCAGATGGTTACGGGGATCGGGCCGAGCATCCCCGAGTAAAGGATGGCATCAAAAAGGCTTTCCTCAAATTCCTTCTGGATGATCGTTTCCCGTTTACACCAGTGATATGCTGCGAAGCTGTTCGCTTTCTTGCTTTCGTAAGGTTCGATTATGGAAGGGGTGCCCGTCATGCTGTTCGACATGACTTCCCCCATGCTTCCGCCGACACCCTTTTCTGGCCCCCAGAGTCCTCCGGGTTCGAGCATGAAACGCGAGGAAAAGCCCGAGCTCATTTCATTCTGTTTCGGTTCGAACGTAACCGGCATTCCGGAGATGTCTATGTTGTTGCTTTTGCCGATAGGGGCGTTCGCTTGGCCTGTGGGACCTGTTTTCACAACGAAATGATAGGCGGCAGTCTCAGGATCGAATTGGCCGACCCAATAACTTTCCCGGAGTACCTGCGGAGGGTTGCAAGCGTGGAACGACGCTATGGGCTGCCACGTGTCGTCATTTACAGGCTGGCCCTGGTAATCTTTGAGCATTATCCCCTGCAGTTGTATTTCATCGAAACCATCCTGTAGTTTGTCTTCAACAAGAAGAGCCGGCAGGCGGTGGACGTCGGAAATTCTGAGCTCCCAGTAAACGGGTCCCCCGGTGACACCCTCGCAGGCCCCCGCACTCACGGTGAAAGAATCGCCCAAGCTTGTACTCCACCTGGCGAGTTCTACTTCGGATTTCACCGCGTACAGCCTGAAATCGAATCTTCCCTCTTCCTTTGTTCCCAAAACAGGTGCAGGGCACTGTTCCGGCGGTTTGCCTTCGCAGAAGCACTTCGGTGCCACAAGGAATCTGAGCCTAAGCATGCGGTCGCCGTAAAAGTCGCCGTGACCGGGTTCAGGATGCAGGCCCAACACCACCCACATATCCGAAAGGTCGGGTGTGGG
>CAZGYL010000675.1:0-3151 GCA_964529985.1 uncultured Planctomycetia bacterium
CTATCCGTACGATATAGCGTACCTCAGGTGGGCCGGACACGGTGATAACGCGCCGCCTGATCCTGCTCTTTCCGACCAGGTTAAAGCATGGAACGAGAAGTACAGCTGGCCCCGCTTTGTAATTGCAGGTGCGGCTGAGGCTTTCCGCGCCTTTGAGGCCGCTTACGGCAAGAAGCTTCCAAGCATGCGGGGCGACGTGACCCCTTACTGGGAGGATGGTGCAGCTTCTTCAGCCGCTGAAACAGCGGTCAACCGCTTAAGCGCGGACCGCTTGCAGCAAGCCGAAGCGCTTTGGGCCTTAAAACAACCCGCAACTTATCCAAAAGCCAAGTTCTGGGAAGCATGGCGCAAGGTTCTGCTCTACTCGGAGCATACGTGGGGTGCTTGGTGCAGTGTAAGCAGGCCTCTTTCCGAGGAAACACTTAGGCAATGGGAAGTTAAGCGCTCTTACGCTGTGGCGGCTGACCTTGCCTCAAGGCGGCTTCTCAGTTGCGCTCTCAGTATAGGCCGGTCGGGAAGTCCTTCTTCCGCTGTTGACGTATTCAACACATGCTCCTGGAAGCGCACTGATCTTGTCATCGTTCCGCGGTATCTTTCCGCCGGCAAGACCCGGGTCGTTGATTCCGCAGGCGAACCGGTCCCCTCGCAGAGGCTCCGCTCGGGCGAGCTTGCGTTCCTGGCAAAAGATGTCCCGCCGCTCTGCGCGAAGCGCTACTTCCTGCAGGCCGGCCCCCGGCACGTAGAAGGCGCCGTGGTTCTTAAGGACTTCACTTTAAGCAACCAGTTTCTCAAGGTGCGACTTGACCGGGAAACCGGAGCCGTTAAGGAGCTCACTTCAACCGGCTCAGGGTTTGATTTCGCAGGCAAGTCGCTGCTTAACCAGTATCTCTATTTCCAGGGCAACGATCCTTCAAAAGCACAGTCCAACGGACCGGTTACGATTCAGGCAGGCGAGCGCGGGCCGCTTGTTGCTTCCCTGGTTGTAAGCTCCCCGGCACCGGGTTGTTACACACTCCGGCGGGAAGTTCTACTTGTTTGGGGGCTTCCCGAGGTCAGGTTGCGCAACCTTATCGATAAGAAAAGGCTTGTTGCAGGAAACTACTTCGCACCCGAGGGCAAAGAAAGCGTAAACTTCGCATTCCTCTTCAACGTTCCAGGCGGTCAGGTCCGCATTCAGGTGCCTTTCGGCGTTGTAAGGCCTGATGTGGATCAACTTCCCGGATCGTGCAAGAATTGGTTCACACTTTGCCGCTGGGCCGATGTCTCAAACGACAAGGTGGGTGTAAGTCTCATTTCGCCTCACGCCCCGCTTGTCCAGGTCGGAGGACTTACTGCGAATCTTCTTAATTCGCAAACGGACCCCGGTGTGTGGCGCAAGGCGGTGGGTACCGCTCAGTCGTTATACCCCTGGGTCATGAACAACCACTGGGGCACAAACTACCGTGCTTTCCAGGAAGGTCCTGTGGAGTTCTCCTTTGTGCTCCTGCCGCACGGGCCCCTTGACACCGCAAGAGTATCGCGCAGGGCGATTGAGCTCAGCTCGCCCCTCATTGCAACAGCTCCCGTTTCAATACCCTCGATTCACAAACCGCTTCTGCTTATTGACAAACCTAATGCGCTGCTGCTTTCGCTCAAGCCGAGCGAAGACCGAAAGGCTCTTGTGCTCAGGCTTTGGGAAAGCGCGGGCAGGGAGACAAAGGTGAGGCTAACTTGGCGTGATCCTCAGCCTGCGGCTCTTTGGCTCAGCGATCTCAGCGAGAGCCGCAAGCAGAGGATCGCAACCGAGTTTACGATTGCGCCTTTCGAGCTTGTCACTCTCAGGGCGGATTTGCCGGAATCACGGTAAAAGTTTGGTGCAGCTTGATGAGTTTTCGAGGCAAGCAGATGACCGCAGTCAGAACACCTTCCGCAGTTCTTCTTTCAGCTCTCCTTTCAGGACTTTGCGCTTCGGCTTCGATTGCAAAGTACAAGGTGAACTTGATAACCGAGCGCTCCCTTGAGCGCACGTGCTTTCAGTCGGCGGCACCTTGGGGTGCGGCGTATGATATAAGGTGCGACGTTGTCATGGTTTACGGTTCGGGGAAGGCTTTGCTCCCACGTATTGAGAAGTGGCGTCAGGCCGGCTATGTAACCCACGTTATGACAGGGATCGCTTGGGGAGGGTATCGGGATTACCTCGATGGCGGATTCGACGGTCGCAAGCACTGGGATGAAGGCCAGGTCGACGGATCGGGCCGCACGATAAATCACGGCCGCATAAGCCCCTATCTGGTCCCGACGGTCTCTTTTTGTCGATATCTTTCCGAACGCCTCAAACCCGCTCTTGATGCAGGAGTCCCGGCGATTCACCTTGAAGAGCCCGAGTTTTGGGCGCGCGCCGGATTCAGCGAATCGTTTAAGCGCGCATGGCGGATATTTTACAACGAACCTTGGAGAAGGCCTGATTCAAGCTGCGATGCCCGGTGGCGCGCCGGCAAATTGAAGTACTACCTTTACCGCCGTGCTTTGGATCAAGTCTGTTCCGCCTTAAAGGAATACGCACTTTCGGTGAAAGGGCGTCCGGTGAGATTTTACATTCCCACCCACAGCCTGCTTAACTACACCCAGTGGCGCATCGTAAGCCCGGAATCCTCCCTCATAGATTTACCTGCAGTTGATGGGTTCGTAGCTCAGGTGTGGACCGGAACAGCCCGCACGCCCAACATCTTTGAGGGCAAAAGAGCCGAACGCACCTTTGAAACGGCATACCTGGAGTACGGCATAATGCAGGAGCTTGTCAGAGGTACGGGCAAGCGCATGTGGTTTCTTCATGACCCTGTGGAAGACAATCCCCGCCACGATTGGGATGATTACAGGCGGAACTATATAGCCACACTCACCGCTTCTCTTTTTCATCCCGCGGTCTGTCGCTACGAGGTCACACCCTGGCCGCGGCGGGTTTTCCTCGGCAGGTTTCCCGCTTTTCGAAAAGACGCAACGCGCATTCCCTCTTCCTACGCAACCGTTTTGGGTGTGGTATTCAACCAACTTCGTGATATGAAGCAGGAGAGGATTCTTTGGGAGGAGAGCACCCCTGAAATCGGAATCTTTCTTTCCGACTCGGCAATGTTTCAGCGGGCGGAGCCTGCTTTCTCGGAAGGCGTTGCGCCGG
>CAZGYL010000676.1:0-3140 GCA_964529985.1 uncultured Planctomycetia bacterium
CCTTTATCCTGTAAACCCTGCCGAAGCGGTCAAAGCCGAGCTTTTCGCTCTGGGAAGGGAGAACACCGCAGGAGCGCCGTCGATCACGTAAGGGTGTACAGCCTCGAACGATTCGCAATCGCATACCGAGTGGCTGGAAAAACACTACCAGCTGTCCGGGGTCCTTTGGTTGCAACCAATAAAAGGAGAAGCAGGTGTTGTGTGCAAGACTATTTTTCTTCGGGGGCTTGCGCAATTTCAGCTCTTGCGGCCTGTTGCCTCCTCCTTAAGATTGCTGCTTTTGCAAAGGTTGAAACAGATTGATGTTTGTCGCTTGTCAATTCCACCAGAATCTCCTGTGGCGTCCTAGGGTTTTCAGCAACCGCGAGGCGAACCCCCGGCTGAGGGTCTACTGCCAGTGCCCTGAGGAGTTTCAGCGTTGCGGCAGGATTTGCGCCTACAGCAGCCCTGACACCGGATTTCGGATCCTTTGACAAGGCTTCGAGGATTTCCTGACTTGCCGCTTCGTTAGAGGCTACCGACCTTCTGACCCGTGGGTCCGGATCGCTGGCCAGCTGCACGAGCGCCTGCCGGGGAACATTCTTGTTTTCTGCAACATGGCAGCGGACCCAGGTGGATTCATCACGGGCGAGCTTCATCAAGAACTCGGCCGGCGTTTTAGTGTTTGCAGCCGCCATGCCCCTCACATAGCTGTCCTTGTGGAAGGCCAACTGACAAAGGACGTCAAGTGGTACATTCGGGTTCGCAGCAGCGGCTCCGAGTACGTTTGGGTCCCCTTTCGTCTTCCACTCATACCATAAGCGACGAACCGAAGGTCCGGGAAGCCTGGGATTCTCAAGCAGCCGTACCGCGACGTCGGGCTCTAATTTTCTTCGTGCAATCGATTCGAGGACGTCTACAGGGGTGCGCGGGTTTTGAACAATGGCCCTAAGCACGGTATCCGACGCGTCATTCTGCAAGAGCCGGAGAACCGAAACAGGTACATCCTCCCTCGCTGCTGCGTTAGCTCTAACGAACTTTGAGCGATCGCGCGCCAGGCGTTCCAAGGCTAACGCCGGCAACGCGGGGTGCCTGGTTGCTTGTACTCTGACGCTCTCCAGTTCGTCCCTACTGAGTAACTCGAGCACCTCGGGCGGAGTAAGCGGATGTTCTGCCACCGCCTTTCTCACGTACCCCAAAGCGGAACCGGCCAAGGTGCGAAGCAAGCGCGGGAAATGTGAGCTAAGGACGATGTAAGCTCTGAGCGCATCCTCATCTTCGAAGCTGCCTATTTGTACTCTTTGAAACCAGTACTCGACCGGATCGAAAAACTTGAAAGACAAGTCTTCTGTCATCTCCTCGGGTTTGTACTCAGCACGGAATTCTGTAAGAAACAATTCTCCGCCGCTCCTCAGGCCTAGGGCTCTACACGTAATCGGAATTTGCTTTTTTGCGAGTTGGCACTCCACGCCATATCGCACGTCTCCCCTCCAAAGCAGCCTGTCCCAAAACCAAGGAAAGTACTTTTCGATACTCAGGCTTCCCGCCTTAGGTCCTTTACCACCGATTATGGGGGCTTCGCCCAGAAGATAGATCAATACCTGTGTCGTCCCTCCATTCATGGAGGATATGTGCAAGGGATAAACTATCTCCTTTGATGGGAATACGAATTTAACACAATCCAGCGAGCCCCCGAGCCATCGATTTCTTCGGCGGTTCCTCAATACGTTGAAACCGGCCTTAACCCTCATTGCGACAAATACCCACCCCTTCTTGGCGTATGGATCTAAAACCGACTCCTTGCCAGGCGGAAGCTTGTATCCGTTGGCACTCAACCATGCGATTACGTCCGAAGTTTCTCCGGATCTGAGCGTCACACAGGAGTAGATCCCGAAGTCCCGCTTCATGATAACTTGTATGTCTGCCTCGGAGGCACCCTCTGAGTTCATGTGGGCGCGTTCCTGGGAGACGTAACTCAGCTCCGGTAAAGGGTTTTGCTGCTCGCTCAGTACGGTCACCTCCGGTGCGCTTGGCAACGGGACAATCCAGGCGAATTCGCTTGTTGGTCCTTCAAAGTCCACTTGCAGGATTAGGGTTTCCTCCCCATCCCGCCAGTAGATCAAGGCAACCTGAGACGGCTCGAGCAGATCGGCTGTATCGCTCCAGATGAACGCACCATCACCCCATGCGAAGCCCGACGCCACAAGCAGGAGAAATGGGAGCCTCTTCGCCATGGATACCTCCTTACCCGGAGCTCTTTAAATTGCGGCCCCCTTTGGGCAGCGAGACCAAGTTCAGCCTCCGTTCCAACCTGCGGTTCTTACCGCTGAAGTTTTGCAGTCGAACGTTTGCTTCATGTCGCACCAGAAAGGAACATTTATCCCTGGTAGTACTTCTTCGTTTTTGAGAGAAGCTGGATCAGGCCCGGGGACTTCGCCTAATGTCTCTACACGAAACTTTTCCGCCATCTCAAAGCGCTTCGTCAAGTGCGCCATTGCATCCTGTGTTCCCGGATTCTCAGACTTCCTGGCGTCACCGAAGCTGCGCCCCCGTTGGACGAGCTCCGGTTTCCCTTTCCGGCTGCTCCTCAGACAACGGAAGTATATCTCGACCCGGTCACAGCAGCAGGGCGAATTAGGCCGGCATAGCTTGTGTTTAGCCTCAAACTGGGCAAGATCCAGAACTTCAAGCAGCATGGAATAGAAACCATATGCTTTTGCCTCAGGGGTATCCCCGGGAGCCGAATAGCCGGCGTTGGTAGCTTTTTCGCCCACGCCGATATTGCCTGCGGCAAGTTTTCGCCAGAAAGGATCCTCGACACAGACCCCACCCTGTCCTGCGGTAGGTTGAGTGGACTTGCAACCAAGCGCGATCTTTCGGCTGCAAAGGATGCCTCTGTGTTTCTTGATCTCTGCTTTCTTCAACCACAGTTTCACATCGGAAAGGGATCTCTCAGAATCGGTATCGTGTCCCCAGCCGATTTCGATCGCGCACTTTGCTATCGTATAGTGGCCCGAAGGATCCCTTGAACGGAGTGGGCTTAGGCCTTCGAAGTTGTAGGTATTGTAAGAATACTGCGGCAGGTCACGTTGCAGGAATGTCCCAAGAGTCCACACGTACGCTCTGTTGCGGAAGTGGTAAAGGCGGAGCTTGTCGCCGCT
>CAZGYL010000677.1:0-3129 GCA_964529985.1 uncultured Planctomycetia bacterium
GGGAACTCCCCTCGAATCTTTGCAAAGGAAATATCTTCCCCGACTCTTACCGCGCAACGGAACTCAACACCGAGCGCCCGAATAACTTCTATTTCCGCTGTGATCAAAGGACGCGGGAGACGATAGGTCGGCACTCCTATCGCAAGCATTCCGCCGGGTACGCTTTCGGCTTCAAAAACAACGGGACGGAATCCCATAAGCGCAAGGTCATGCGCCGCTCCGAGCCCTGCGGGGCCTGACCCTATAACCGCAATCCGCTCGCCGTCTGCACGCTTGAAGCGTCCCGCGGCTTCAGCCTGCAGCACCGCGGCCAGCTCCTCCGGCTCGGCGACAAGCGCAGGCACATAGCGCCTGTAAGCTTCAAAGAGTTCTTCAAGCCCGGGAGGAGTCCACCCGTCACGCTCGCAGGCGAATCTCTTCAGCGCCCTGATCGCTATGGGCTTGTCGTTCGCAATGAATCTTCCGTCCGGATCAAGCCTCGGTATCTTTCCCCGTCGGCAATCCTCTTCGCAGGGAGCTCCGCACACGCGCCCGCAAATGGAAGCAAGAGGATTAGGACCGCGGGCAATCAAGTAAGCTTCTTCAAACCTGCCTGCGGCAATGGCACGCACGTAACTTCTGGCGTCGGTGCGCACGGGGCAGGCCGCTTGGCAGGAAACAACCTGACGCCAGTGATTCTCACCGGGGATGATGACGCGCAACCTCTGCTCTCCACGAGCCATACACACCACTCCTGCAAAAGCCGCGGCTGTGGCTTAAACGGCCCGGAACCCCACCCCCCGCATCGAACCTGGAACTCAAAGCTGCACGGCGCTCATACGCGCCGGAATGTGTTACCGCGAAGTCCGATGTGTATATCTTCTATACCAGAAAAATAGACTATGTCAAGTTTTCCGGGCGGCCTCACCGCCGCAAGGCGCCTCACCACCTGCTCTCCTCCTCCGGGGCCTCTTCAGCGTCCAACACAGCTAAGTGTTCCGGAGCGAAAAAGCGGTCCAAAAGCAGGCGCAGCGGCACCAAGAGCGCGATAAAAAGCGGGAAAAGAATGGCCACGGGAGTAAATTCCGTAACCCACAGCAGAATGAGGCAGATAAGCTGTATCAAAGTGAAAGCATGGATGACTTTTCGCGGCACTCTTCTTACATAGTGGGTCTGCGGATAAAGCGAAGAATCCATAAGCCAGAGGTTCAGCCTCTCCCAGAATTGATTCCCTCCGAGAGATACGATCCCCATGTAAAGGAAAATCCCATAGAGGACCGCCATGGGCACCAACTTTATGACAGGGAGCAGAAAGAGTGAAAGCCCTATCAAAAGGTGTATCCCAAGCCCGGTCACCCTGTTTTCCCGTACATGTAGAATGCGCTCGCTGGTTTCTCCGTAGGGATTGACCACCTCTTCGGCGGTAGCGAGACTGCGCACGTGGTTAAGAGAGCGGACGGTGGCTGCAACAAGCCACGGGAGTCCGAAGAGAGAGCAAACCGCTATAAGTACGCCGACCACCGCAAGGTCGAGGTGGTAAGCCTCGCCGCGCGTCAGTTTGTGATCCGGGCTGTTCACCAGCCGTGCGGTGATGTTTTGGTCGATGAAAACAAGTATCGCAGCAAGCGCTGCAGGACCCGCTGCAGCGATCCACACCCAACCCGGCACCCCGGATAAGTTTACCAGCCAGGGCCTGGACTCATTGGATCCGGGAGGCACAAACGTAGGCTCTATGCGGTCCGGCGCCGGCAGCTCTTTCAGGGCGACGTCTGAGAAATACAATGCCACGCCGGTCATGGCGGCAAGCGCGATCGTAGGGCCGAAGTCGGCAAGGAATTCGCGCATCCATGGAACCAGATAGCGGCTGCGCCTGAACCGGGAAAGATTCGTAGCTATGTACAACGTCCCCAAGGCAAGGAGAAGGGTCAGAAAAGCGGTGGCATGGTGTTGCGTGGTTTCGAGATCTTTGAAGGAAGTCGCAAGAGCGGAAAGCGCTTTGTAAATAAAGATCGTCGCAATAAGGCCGGCGAATATTTCATCCGTGAAGCGGGTGAAGTAGCGCATAAGGCAGCTTGCATCCGTCGCCGCCATAACGAAGAGAAAGAATCCCACCCATAACCCGATCCAGCCGTACGTTGCAAAGAAGTCCAGCTCGTAACGTTTGCAGAGGTCGTAAAGTATCGCTGTTATCAGAAGCAGGGGCCCGGTGCCGCCGAGGATAATAAGAGGCTGGCCGGAGAAAAGAGCGTAAACCACACCGCAGAAAGCGGTGGCGACCAGCATCTCCACCGCCCCTATGTGATTTTCAGTAAGCTCGGCCATGATCCCGCCGAAGGTGACTGCAGGAGCGAGGCAAGCAAAAAACAAAAAGAGTGTAGAGCTCAGGCACTTCGGGTGAAATCCATCGCGGAAGTCATCCAGATAATGAGGAAGACGGCGCTTTATGTCCGCAATAAGCCCTCCGAAAAGTCGTCCGGTGGGCTTGAGCCCTTCGGTGGGAGGCTTTGTCGTGGGAGAGACGGGAGGGCTCAGTCTCTCGCGGTACCGCCTCAAAGCTTCAAGCAGCTCTTCGGTCGTGCGGGCCTCCCCCGCTTCATACCGGAATTCATCGTCCGCCATAAGCCGGGCGATACCCGCCATGGCCTCAAGGTGCTCGGCCGCGCTGTCGGGCGGTCCCAAGAGAATGAAAACAAACCGGACCGGGATTCCGTCCGGAGCCCCCAGGTTAAGAGGATCCGCGAGCCTCACAAGCAGCAAAATGGTCCGCTCGAGGCCCTCAAGGAAACAATGGGGCACAGCGACTCCGTGGCCGATTGCGGTTGATGCCTCCCTTTCCCGTTCGAGGAGAGCCGATATCGCCGCGGTGCGTTTCTCCGGCGGCAGAAAACCGTGCGCCACAGCGAAATTAACGCCTTGACGGACAATCGAAGCCATGTCAGGCGCTTCGAGCGACGGGAGAAAAGCTCCCTGGTGAAGGGCGTCAACAAGAAGCTTCATTTGTATCCTCGAGCCACTGTGTTGAAGCTCAGCCATGCGGTAAGCCCGCCTCGAGCTACCGCGAGGTGACCGGTAGTCTACGGCCGCACGCCCGAACGATCAACGCCGCACGGCCCACTTGCCACAGGCGGCCCTCTCAAGGAGAATGCCGCT
>CAZGYL010000678.1:0-3125 GCA_964529985.1 uncultured Planctomycetia bacterium
AGTAGACGGAAAAGTGCTCACCTACAGGCAGGAGCGGGTGTCGTGTCCTCTCGGTATGGGATTCAGGTGGAAGCTCCTGCCCTCGCTTGTGGTCGAAGGTGAAGCGGCTGTGAGCTTTTTTACTTATGTTTGGGACGAAGATGATCATATTCTCCGCTACAAGCGCTCTGAAACAGAGGGTATGGCCTTTGCGGTTCCGGCCAGCCTTGCAGTCGACTGGGTGATTCTTGAGAGAGTGCACCTCGGGGCTTGGGGAGAGATCTTTTATCTCCGCACCTGGTGGGGACACCAGGATCAAGCTTTTTATGGCGGTCCCCGCGCAGGTGAAGCTTTTGAAGACGTAAAGACCGAAATCGAACGTTTGACGTTCACTGTAGGCGTCCGCCTTGCTGTGGACCTTTAGGTTCGACAGCGGGTCAGCAGATTCTCGGTAGCGGATCGCCGGAGAGCATATCGAGGAGTCTTTCCCCTCCTGCAGCGCCCCTTCCCACAACAAGGGGCTCCTCTCCTGTAACCGTGCCTATTATCGCGGCTTCAGAAGCGCCTGCACTTCTGAGAGCTTCAAGCGCCTCTCCGGCGCGCGCCCCTTCAACTACAGCCACCACCTTGCCCTCGTTCGCAACATAAAGCGAGTCGAAGCCCAGAAGCTCGCACGCTTCCTCTACACCGGCGTCGCGCGGGATACTCCCTTCCTCAAGCACAATGCCCTTGCCGCTTGTCTGTGCGATTTCATTAAGGCACGTTGCCAATCCCCCCCGCGTTGGATCGCGAAGAAGGTGTACCGCGGCACCCAAAGAGAGGAGCGCTTCAACTTCCGCATTAAGAGCTTTGCTGTCGCTGCACACCGGTGTTGCAATGGGAAGATCCCCCCGGGCACCCAGAACAGCTATTCCATGCTGGCCGACGGGACCGTTTATAAGGATCGCATCGCCCGTCGATACCCGTTCCGGCCCCAGTGCGACGCCGTGCGGCTTGAAGCCCAAGCCTGTCGTGTTTATGTATATTCCGTCACCGTGACCGCGTTCGACCACCTTTGTATCACCTGCAACCACCTGAACCGCGGCCTCTCTGGCGGCTCGGCCGATGGATGTGCAGATCCGCTGGAGCGTTTCACCGGATAGACCTTCTTCCAAGATGAAACCGACCGTGAGCGCCAGAGGCTTCGCTCCGCACATGAGAAGGTCGTTCACAGTGCCGTGGACTGCAAGCGAACCGATGTCTCCCCCGGGGAAGAACGCAGGCCGTACAACGTATGAATCGGTGGTAAGTACCGGATCTCCTTCTTGAGGCGGGAGAACCGCGCCGTCAAGCAGGGCCGCCAGGATTTCATTGCCGTAACTGGGCACAAAAAGATCCTGGATCAACTTGTGAGTGAGCTTTCCTCCGGCTCCGTGCGACAGGAGTATACGTTGTGCTCCCGGTCCGCCGTTTCGCCGTGTTTCCGTCATTGCTTCTCCTCAGGCAAGTTACGCTGCTTTTCCGGATTTTGGTTTCCTGTTGACATTCGTTCCGCTGCAAGAGCCTGTCCGAGGGAAATGCCGCCGTCTCCGGGAGGTACGTCCCGGTGTAAAAGGACCTCGAAGCCTGCCTCCTTCAAGTGCGCGGCGACAAGCTCTGTAAAGATCTTATTCTGGAAGACGCCCCCCGAAAGCGCCACGGTACTGCAGCAGGTTTCTTCCCTGAGCCGAACGCACATTGCCCGAACCGAAGCTGCAAGTCCCCTGTGGAATCGGCTTGAGACGACCGGGGGATCCGCGCCCTGTTTTATATCCTCAAGCGCCTCTTCCACACAAGCGCGCCAAGAAATGCGCGGCAGGGAATCCCCTTCGATAATCGGAAACAAGTAGCCGGGGTTCGACACCGAGTCGTCATACTGATCCTCAAGTCTCATAGCCGCTTCCCCTTCATACGCGCTTTGAAGCGCGAGGCCGCAGATTGCAGCCATGCAGTCAAAGAGCCTTCCCGCCGAGCTTATGGGAACGCAGGCGGCTCCCCGCTCCAGGAGCGCGGTGAGGCGCTCAATACGCTCAGAGCCTAGAAGCTCGGTTCCTCGGGTTCGGAGGAGCTCCCTTCCGCCGATCTGGTAAAGGCAGGCTGCTGCAACACGCCAGCACTCTCTGATCGCCCGCTCTCCTCCGGGAAGCAGCACGGGCTCAAGTGATCCCAGGCGTTTGAAGCTGCCGGGATAAGCAAGAAGGAATTCCCCTCCCCAGAGCTCACCTTCAAGCCCCATGCCCAGTCCATCGAACGCGACCCCTAACACAGGCCCCTCGTGCCCATGTTCGGCCATGCATGAGACCACGTGGGCGTGATGGTGCTGGATTTGTATCTTCTTGATTCCGCCTGCAAGGTCTTCAGCCCAATGCGTCGTAGCGTAATCAGGGTGCATGTCGTAGGCGACGACCTGCGGAGTTACATCCAAGAGGCGGAGAAAGTCTTTTACGTCATTGAGGAATTGCCGGTAAGCCGAAGCGTGGTGAAGATCCCCGACATGAGGGCTTACAAAAGCACTTGAATCCCTGAGAATGCAAAAGGTGTTCTTCAGGTGGCCGCCTACAGCCAGGATCACCTTCTGGTTCGTCCGCCTGACCGGTATCGGTGCGGGAGCATATCCCCGAGCGCGTCTGAATACAACAGGTTTTTCCGCGATAACAGAGCACACCGAGTCCTCGCACCTGCGTACGATCGGACGGTTGTGGTGGAGGAATGCATCTGCAAGCGGACCGAGCCGCACCTCCGCCTCTTCGGATTTGTAGCAGATCGGCTCGTCGGAAATGTTTCCGCTTGTCATTACAAGCGGGCGGCCGATATCGTGCAGCAAAACGGCGTGAAGGGGGGTGTAAGGAAGAAAGATCCCCAAGCGTCCGAGCCCCGGAGCAAGAGCTTCCGGAAGCCGCAACGGACCTTCTCTACGCGGAACGAGGACTATGGGCCGCTGGGGGCTTGTAAGCAAAGCCCTCGACACTTCGTTCAGAACCGCGAGCTTTTCAGCCCAATCCGCATCCGGAACCATAATTGCAAAAGGCTTCGCCTCTCGGCGCTTGCGGGAGCGTAAGCGAAGCACCGCCTGCTCGTCTTCAGCCAAGCACGCCAGGTGATAGCCTCCCAACCCCTTGACGGCGAGA
>CAZGYL010000679.1:0-3123 GCA_964529985.1 uncultured Planctomycetia bacterium
ATTCAGCGCTTTCAACTTCTTCCAAGGGCACCGGATCGCCGGGAACGAAATCAAAAAGCCCGCGAAGCGTGCACAAGAGCCGGTTTCTGTCGTTCATTTTCTCAGTGAATTTCAGATAGGTATCGAACTCATTGTTGCGCACGCTTCGCTGGAGCAGGGCGACCGTTTCGGGATTCCACATGTGCTTTTCGCCGTCCACCCGAAAGTGGTACTCGCCCCCGAAGGGTAGGTCCAGCGGATGGGTTCCGTTCTCTTGGAAAGCCTCGCGGTGGCGCGCAAGAACTTCTTCGGCGATGACATCAAGTCCGACTCCGCCAATGCGCGAGGAGCAACCAGTGAAGTATTTGTCGATCACCTCCTTGTTGAGCCCGATCGCCTCAAAGATCTGTGCGCCTTGGTAGCTGCGGAGCGTGGAGATCCCCATCTTGGACATGGTCTTGAGGATCCCCTTCTTTACGGCCGTGATGTAGCGCTCGATCAACTCCTCAACAGGAGCGTCGATATCGATTTCGCCGCGGCGCTTCAACTCGCGGATCGCTTCAAAAGCACCGTATGGATTGATCGCGTTTGCTCCGAAGCCCAGAAGGAGGCAGAAATGCATGACCTCGCGGGGTTCGCCGGATTCCACAACCAATCCCGCTTCGCAACGCAGGCCCCTCCGGATAAGTTCCTGGTGAACCGCCGAGACGGCCAGAAGGCTCGGGATGGCGGCTTGTGAGGACTCGAGGTCGCGGTCGCTGAGAACGACCAAACTGGCCCCTTCCTCGATGGCGGCCTGCACTTCGTCGAAAAGGCGCTCCAACCCTGCTTTGAGCCTCTGCTCCGGCGGTTCGTCACCCTGGGCTTCAAAAAAAGCCTTGCAGGTGCGCACCTGGAAGTCTTTCCACGGAACCGCACGCAGTCGAGCCATATCCTCGTCTGTGAGAATGGGGTGCGGCAGCTTAAGCTGCCTGCAGTGCTCGGGCGATTCGTCAAGAAGATTTTTCTGCTTTCCGGTGAACGTCATGAGAGACATCACCAGCCCTTCGCGCAACGGGTCTATAGCGGGGTTGGTCACCTGGGCGAAGAGTTGTTTGAAGTAGTTGAAGAGCAGTTTCGGCCGGTCGGAAAGTACGGCCAGAGGCGTATCGGTGCCCATTGAGCCCACAGGTTCCTGAGCGTTTATCGCCATGGGCTGCAGGATCATTCGGAATTCTTCGCGGGTGTATCCGAACCGCCGCAGCAGGCGCAGGATGCTCTCCGGATCCCTTTCCGGTTGTTTCGGTACGGTGAGGAAGGCTGGAAGTGTGAAGCGGTTCTGCTCGAGCCAGCGGCGGTAAGGCTTCCTCCTTGCGATCTTTCCCTTAAGTTCGCTGTCAAGAACGATTCTTCCTTCGAGCGTGTCAACAAGAAGCATGCGGCCCGGCCGCAGCCTGCCCTTCCGCTCAACTGCTTCAGGGGGGAAACTCACCACTCCGACCTCGCTGCCCAGTACGAGTAAACCGTCGACCGTCACAATGTAACGTGCCGGGCGGAGTCCGTTTCGGTCGAGTGTCCCGCCCACAAGAATCCCATCGGTGACAAGGATCGCGGCCGGGCCGTCCCAAGGTTCCATGATTGCGGCGTGATACTCATAGAATGCGCGCTTGTCCGTGCTTATGTGGTAACTGGGCCCGAACGCTTCGGGAATCATCATCATAAGGGCGTGCGGAAGGCTCCTTCCCGCGCGTACCAGGAGTTCAAGCGCATTGTCGAACCACGCGGAATCACTTCCTCCGGGCTGAAGGATGGGAAAAAGATCGCGAAGATCCTCTCCAAGAAGAGGGCTTGCCAACTTCGCCTGTCTTGCGCGCATGCGCTGAGCGTTTCCGCTCAGGGTGTTGATTTCCCCGTTGTGGCAGATCATGCGGAAAGGTTGAGCAAGGCGCCAGTTCGGAAAGGTGTTGGTACTGTAGCGCTGGTGCACTATGCACAAGGCCGAACGCATGGATTCATCGGAAAGGTCGGGGTAATAGCTGAAAAGCTGAGGGGCCATGAACATGCCCTTGTAGACGATCGTCTGCGAGGAGAAACTGGGGATGTAAAAATCCTCGGCGCGCGCGCCGTAACGCTCCAGCACAAGCCGCTCCGCTCTCTTGCGCGCCATGTAGAGCGTGCGTTCAAGCTCCTCGTCTCTCTGAGGCGATCCGTCCACAAAGACCTGCCTTACCACAGGTTCGGCCGACTTCGCCAAATCCCCCAGGCAGCCGTTGTCAGTGGGAACCTCCCTCCAGCCGAGCACCTTGAGGCCGTGATCCTGAACGGCTTTCTCAAGCAATCCGCAGCATGCTTCGGCAAGCTCCTTGTTGTGGGGGGTGAAAACCATAGCAACGGCGTAGCTGCCTGCAGGAGGCAGATCGATCCCCAGAGCATCGCACTCCTTACGGAAGGACTCATGGGGGATCTGCATGAGAATGCCCGCACCGTCGCCGGTCACATCGTCACTGCTTGCAGCCCCTCGGTGCTGCAGGTTGAGCAGGATCTGTCTTCCGAGATCGATTACGCGGCGGTCCGAATGGCCCCGCGTATCTACAACGGCTCCCACACCGCAGGTGTCGTGTTCGCGCCTTGGTTCATAGAGGCCGGCTTCGCGGAGTCTTCTGCGGGCTTCTATAATTTTCTTGACATCCAGCCGGCGTGAAGTCGCTCTTCCCATAGCTTGCCTCATGCGTACCGAACGACCGTTACGGGCGCTTTTTTCACATTTCCTCCCTTCGGGAACACCCAAAGCGCTCATCTCCCCCCGGTCCCGGCGATGCTACCGCAGTGCCGAATAGGCGCAAGACCCTCCTGAGGCTCAGTTTCGAAGCTCGGGGATAAAGCTTCGGTCCCAATCTTTCCACACAGGATCGTAACCTCTTGTTGCAATGACACGTGCGATATCAGCGGGCGCGCGGGTGTCGTGGATTTCAAACTGGGATTCGCTTTGAGCTTCCAGTGTATAGCCTCCCACCTCGGTGCGGCTTCCTGCGCTGTAACGCGTCGCTACTCCCAGTGTTATGAGGTTGTCCCTCAGATCCGGGCGTTCCCGAGTCGAAAGGACGAGCTCGGCGTCGGGAAAGGCCAAACGCAACGCGCACATAAGGTGTACCAAATCGCGGTCGC
>CAZGYL010000680.1:0-3109 GCA_964529985.1 uncultured Planctomycetia bacterium
CACCGACTTGAGATCAAGCCCCGCCCCTGAGGCGAGCTTGCGGGCGAGAGGAGAAGCCCTGATCTTGCCTGCGCGCAGAGGTTTTGCCTCCGCAGCCGGAGCATGGGGTGCGCTTCGGCTTTCTTTGAGCGCCGCAGCCGGCAGAGCTTCGGTCTTGGGAGCGGGTTTACTCAGACTCTCAAGTAACCCGGAAATGTCTTCTCCGCTTTCCCCTACAACCGCGATGGGTTCACCCACGCGGACGGAGCTTCCTTCAGGTACGAGAATTTTGAGAAGCGTTCCGTCAGCCGGAGATTCGTACTCCATGGTGGCTTTGTCGGTCTGCACTTCACATAGGACTTGCCCCGAAGAGATCGAGCCGCCTTCAGCCACATTCCATTTCACGATCATGCCCTCTTCCATGGTGGGGGAAAGGGCGAGCATGGGAAGCGTTTCAGCCATGGGTTACCTCATTCATCGGCGGTTCTCATTTGTAGGTAACCGACTTTACAGCCGAGATGATTTTCTCAACGGATATCTGTGCTGCGGACTCAAGCTTGTGGTTGTACGGCATAGGGACATCCTCCATGGTCACAACCTCAAGCGGCGAGTCCAAGTCATCGAAGCAGTTACGTCCCACCAAGTAAGCTACGTATGAGCCGAAGCTCGCAACAGGCCACGACTCGTCCACAACAACGCAACGGCCGGTCTTGCGCACGGAATCGTAGACCGCCTGCTCATCAAGCGGCCTCAGTGTGCGCAAATCCACGACTTCGGTATCAATGCCTTCCTCTGCAAGTTCGTCTGCGGCCTGGAGCACCTGCGCAACAACTTTCCCGAAAGAAACAACCGTAACGTCCGATCCCGCGCGCTTTATGTCCGCTGAGCCGAGCGGTATGAGATACTCCTCCGCCGGCACTTCTCCCTTCCAACCGTAGGCAAGCTCCGCTTCCATGAAAACCACAGGGTCGTCATCCCTTATCGCGGATTTCAGCAGCCCCTTTGCGTCATAAGGCGTCGAGGGCATGACCACTTTGAGCCCCGGCACATGGGCGTAGAGGGCCTGAAGTGCCTGGGAGTGCTGGGAGCTCAAATACTCTGCGGGTCCGTTGGGGCCTCGGAACACAACGGGCACCTTCAGCTGGCCTCCGGACATGTAGCGAAGCTTCGCCGCGTTGTTTATGACCTGATCCAGGGCCTGGATGGAGAAGTTCATGGTCATCCATTCGACAACAGGCCGGAGCCCGACGAGCGCGGCGCCGATCCCGACCCCGGTGAATCCTTCTTCCGATATGGGAGTATCTATAACGCGCTCGGGACCGTATTTGTCCAGAAGCCCCTGCGTAACCTTATAAGCTCCGTTATATTCTCCGACTTCCTCCCCAAGAATGATCACAGAATCGTCGCGGGCCATTTCTTCGTCCAGCGCCTGGCGCAACGCTTCGCGGAACGTTATAACCGGCACGGCTGTTCCTCCAGCTTTTCTCAGGCGTAAACGTCGGTCTTGAGTTCCTCAAGCGGCGGCTCTTCGCTGCTCTCGGCGAACCGAGCCGCTTCAGCCGCCGACGCGCGGCATTCCTTGTCCATGGATTGGAATTCCTCTTCGGTAAGGAATCCGGCTCCGAGCATCTTGTCTTTCAGAACCAGCATGGGATCCCGCCGGCGGTAAGCCTCAAGTTCTTCTTTTGTCCGATATGTGGCCGGATCACTCATAGAGTGGCCTTTATAACGGTATGTTTTGATCTCCAGAAATTCGGGCTCTGAGCTCTTGCGGATCCGGCCGACCGAGGCGGAGACCTCCGCGTACACATTAAGCACGTCCATGCCGTTCACCTGCTTGCCCGGCATGGCGTAGCTTGCGGCGAGAGCGGAAAAATCAGTGACGGCCGACACTCTGCGATAGTCGGTGCCCATTCCGTACTGGTTGTTTTCACAGATATAAAGAACGGGCAGGCGCCATATCTTCGCAAGATTCAGACATTCATGAAAAGAGCCTTGATGAATGGCGCCGTCACCGAAAAAACAGGCGACCACTCCTCCCTCTTTACGGTATCTGATCTTAAGCGCAACGCCGGTTGCAAGCGGAATATGAGCTCCTACTATGCCGTTTCCCCCGAGCATATGCCCGGAAGCGTTGAAGAAATGCATGGAACCGCCTTTGCCTTTACAGCAACCTGCAAGTTTGCCGAAAAGCTCTGCCATGGCGTTTTTGGGATCGATCCCGCAGAGAATGCCGTGGGCATGATCGCGGTAGGCGGTGAGCACATAGTCACGGCTGAGATCGAGCGCCGCGATGCTGCCGGCGGCTACAGCTTCTTGGCCTATGTACAGGTGGAGGAAGCCGCCGATTTTGCGCAGGCCGTACATTTGGGCGGCTTTTTCTTCAAACCGCCGCACGAGCAGCATATCGCGCAGCAATTTCGTAAGAAAAGGTTTTTGGTAACTCCGGACATTCGCAGCGCTTTCCTTCACAGGCGGGAGTTCGTCCCGGACGCTCCGCGACTCAGGCTGTTTTCTTGAGCGAGCTTGCCCCATAGTCTCTTCCTCTCCGGAAACCCTTACGCCTAGGAGTCGGCCGCGCTCCGAGAAACGGGTTCGAAGCGCACGGTCTCTTTGGTGCCTTTCATCGGCAGGTAAAGCGTCGCCTCCGTTATCACGGTCTCAAGAAGCAGGTAATCGGTGGCGTCGCCTGAAAGCTTCCAGTAGGCATGAAGGCGGTTTCCGATCTGTTCCATGACCCTGGTCTTCAGGCTTGGCGTGTCAAGGATATTGATCCTTCCCCGTAGGTTGACAATTTGGTTCAGGGCGATAGTTTGGACCATCCATTCGGCTTCGGGGTGTACGCTTAGATCGTGTACCTTACTGAAGTGCGGGCTTGTCACCGCGTAAAGCGCCCCTTCGTGCCCAGGTAGTATGGTAGGTATCATCCAACGGGCCCTGGGCCAGCCGTTACGATCCACCGTTGTGAGCACAGCCGCGCGGACGCTGTCGAGGATGCTCTGTACGATACCCATTATTTCTTTTTGAGTCACGCCTCTTACCTCCCGTTACCGGTCATTCGGCGGGTACTGCGAGCCGGTCCGCACTCCTTCCCTTTCAAAAGCGCCTCCCGGGCGGTTCTCTATAGTTA
>CAZGYL010000681.1:0-3109 GCA_964529985.1 uncultured Planctomycetia bacterium
CCGTCGCCGTTGGTATCCGCCGCCTCAAGCGGTTCAGGTGCTTCACCGCCTGCAAAAAGGTAGCTCAGAGTGTAAATGACGTCGGCCACGTCGAGCGTTCCGTCGCCGTTTACATCAAAGAAATCCTCCCCGCAGGCCTCACCCTCCTCAACGATCACCCGAACCAGCACCGGACCGCTTTCGTTCGCGGTTACGTCATCAGGAGCGCCATCACGGACTACCACGTAAACCAAAGTCTCTCCCAGCGGAAAAAGCCCGGTAGGTTCGGGTGAGGTCGGATCGTCGAAGTCAACTCCAGGCGCCGTCCAGGACCAGTAGAGTTCTTCACCTTCGGGGTCGTAGGCATATGCCTGGAGCGTTACCTGAGCTGTGGTCTCACCCGGTGGAGTCCGGGCATAGAAAACCGTTTCGCCGGTGTACAGGACGGGAGGTTCCCCATGCGGGCCGCCTGTGATCTCGGAGAGATCAAAACCACCTAAGGTGATAAGGACCGGATCGGCCCCATTGGGCCTCGACGCAAGCAGGTAAACGTTGCGCTGTTTTGCGCCGGCCTCTGTGATATCTGCAGCTCTGCGTACCAAAGCAGTATGAACCCGAAGATGCGACTCTACTTTCTTGCGTCCGAGAAGCTCAAGCCCGCATTTGCATATCGCAAGACGCGACGCCGTGCGGCCGCCGACAGCCAGAATGCTCTCTCGGCGGCGCTGCATTGGGTAGGTACACCGGCGCCTCACCAACGAGCTTATAACATCAGGCAATCCCAGGCGATCTAAAAGCAGGATCTTCCAATTTACATCTTGACGCCTGCGGGCCACGTACTGCTCAATCGTTCCGTCCCTATAGCCGATCGTAAGGATGATCGGACCGGGGCCCTCAGGGGTCTCCTCCCCACCGACGTTTACGGTTTTGCCGAAACAGGGACAGCCTACGCAAAAAGTGTGCGGTCCTTTCTTGCGCCCGAGGGCCACCAGCCCCACAGCCCGGCCCCGGTCCAAATCCCTCCCACTTGCATTAAAGCCCAGAAGCGATCCATCTTTGTCCCTGAGGAGGAGGGCGGCGAATGATGTATTGTTATCCATATGCTTGTTGCGGACCGTAAGGGCGATAAGTTCGCTCCAAGAGCCTCCAGCTCTGAGGTACGGGACGGTATCCATTGCCCACACCTCAACGGCCTTGCTGCCCGCAAGTTCCGCAATCGGACCTATCGGCCTTATCAACAGCTCGAGTTTCTCCCGATCTCCCGCAATTCTGGGTTGAAGCCGAATCTTTGCGAGCCTTAGAGCCGACTTCCCAGCGACCTGCTCCCGAACAATCGCATAGGCTCGGCTACCCGAAAGCTTCGACTTGGCAAACGGGCCCACTATGGAGCGCTCCGGTGCAAGATCGAGCAAGCGTTCCTGAAGTGTGAGATCCTCAAGAACAAACCAGCCCTTCTTGCGGCCACAGATAAAAAGGCGAGGTGAAGCCTTATCAAAAGGTTGCGGTCTGCCGGCATCTACAATCGCAACCGGCCTGCGGAGGGAGAGAAGACCGATCGGCTCGTTCTCTGAACCCAAGACCCGACTGTCCAACAGGGTCCAGGTATAATCTGCCGGCCGGCCCGGGTCGGTGCGGCCCGCCACCACGGCCTTCCGTCCCCCAGCCTCTCCGATCAGAGCCAAGTAGTCTGCATCGGCTGCACGCCACGCCGCAACATTGCCGCCGATGATCCTGGTGGGTGTAAGCGTAAACGGCGAACCACCCGCTCCGCTCACCCGCACAGGAATGCGGCCCGTTTCCTCCAGGCAAGGCCTTACACGGGCGATAAGTGGGATATCTATCCGCCGCACCACAGGCAGCATAGGAGGCGGCGCGTCCCAGTGGGTTATGGCTTCACGAGGTCCGGGAGGTCCTTCAAACCTGCAAGTAAAGGTTGCAGCGATCTCCTCTCCGGGCCGCACCGTACGCTGCGGCGGAACGTTTCCTGAGAACGTCTTGTCCGGAGACTCCAAGCTTATGGTCACCAGGAACTCCTCTTGCGTATCGTTCCTCGCCCCTACAGTGCGAATGCGTTCTTCCGGAGGGCAGGCCGAACCGAAATCAACAGGCGGTGCCTGGCAAACGCTCCCTTCCATGACGAGCTCAACTCCGTCGCCCCACATCGGCACGACCACTGCCGACAGTTCCTCCAGCGTATCAGCGATAAGGTGCGCTGCCTTGCCTCCCTCGGTCTGCGGCAGAAACCGCACGATAACAACGCAGGAAGAACCAGGATCAAGGGTTCTGCCCGAACAGTCCTCCCGTCGTATGCTGAAATCACCCTCAGGCTCAACTCGAACCGAGGCGATATGTACAGGACTCTGACCGTGGTTGGCAATAACCACCGGCTGCTCAACGAAGAAGCGCACCGCCTGGTCCGGGTCGATCACGGGCCCGGCCCTAACGATCGCGACCTTTCCGAAATCACAGCTCAGTGGATCAACAGCAAGAGCCGCCCCGAGGGGCGTGCTGAAAACAAGCAGGCCTAAGAGCAAGCCTGCACGAAGGATCCGGACGGGACCAGTGCCGTTGGAGAATCCTATAGAGTAGCTGCAGAAAAACTCCTTTCTGGACATGGTATGTTCCTCCCGCGCCTCTCTGCGCTCCTCTGTGTACTGTACCACTTTCTGTTTCGCATTTGACCTTTTTCATCGTTCTAGACGGAACGCCTCGGGCGGCCCGGACAGGGTAGTGGACCGGGCCCTTCGGGCCGAAAGGCACCTTGAGCGCTTGGGGCTTTCTAACTAGCGGTCACAGAAGACCGTGTGTGCCGGAGGTAAGCCCTTTCCGCCCAGGGGACCCGGTCCGTCGGCGTAAATATGCCATCTGGCCCCCATTGGCCCTCCCCTCAGAATTCCGCACGCCCCGGTAAAGGAAGCCTTCGGGATCACACGGACCGCACATGAAAAAGACCCGTGTTTTAGCGGAGCAACCTCTGAGGATGCTCCGGGTCAACCGCGCAAGACGCAGATCACCAGCAGTTTAATCCAGCATGCTATCTATTGCCTTGCTTTTTTGACGGGCGGATGCGCTTACCCCGCAAGGCAGCCCTCCCGGGGTCGGATCAACGTCGACCTTGGGAAAAGGCGGT
>CAZGYL010000682.1:0-3102 GCA_964529985.1 uncultured Planctomycetia bacterium
ACCGTTACGATACTGAGAGACGGCCAAGAAGTCGCCTCGGTGCCCGGTTCCCCTGAAAGCGCGACAGACAAAGTGCCGGGTCCGGGGCTTTACACCTACGAGGTGATAGCTCAGCTCGGCGACCTGAACGCGCAGGCCGTCTCATGTCAGGTGCAGGTAAGCTTCGTGCCGCCTCCTGAGCTTAAGTCCTGCGCCGTTTCTGCGAACCAAGTCCTTCTTTCGTGGGACTTGCCAATGGCTTATGACTCGATAACCGTAACGCGGGATGGGGTCGAGCTTGCAACCTTGCCCGGCGATGCCGTTTCGTACACGGATGAGCTTGACCAAGCAGGCTCCTATGTTTACGAAGTGAGAGCTTCGGTGGAAGGCATCGGCGCCTCTGAGCCTGCTTCGTGCACCGCCGATGTTTCCGCAGCCCCTCAAGTCGTCGATCTCCGCTGCGAGCAGGTCGGGCGCAACGTGGAGCTGAGCTGGACCAACGCAGCTGATGACTACACCTCAATCGAGATCCTCCAGGACGGCGGTGTCATTGCGGCACTTCCGGGCGACAGCCGCAGTTACACGCTCACAAGCGTTCCACCCGGCACGTACACGTTCGAAGTGCGCGCGCTCTACGGCCCGCTTTCCCCTGAAAGCGTACCTGCATGCGAGCTTACAATGCCTGTGTGGGCTCCTGAGAACTTGACATGCCTGGCGGAGAACCGCAATATCGCCCTGACTTGGACCAACCCCACGATTTACACGAAATTCGAGATCTACAGGAACGGCGAACTCCTCGTAACGCTTGGAGGTGATTCAACGGGATTCCAGGAGACACTCCAGGATTTCGGCACGTACGAGTACGCGGTGATCGGTTACACCTCTCTCGGTGCAAGCGCTCCGGTATCATGCGTGCTGCCGGTTGTATCGGTTCTTTTCGTGCGGGGCGATGTCAACGGCGACGGCAGGGTGAATGTCGCTGATCCGATCTTCACTCTCGGTTACCTTTTCCGCGACGGTCCTGAGCCGACCTGTATGGAAGCGGCTAATGTGAACGATGACCGATCGATCGACATAGGCGACGTAATTTACATTCTGGGATACATCTTCCGCGGCGAAGAACCGCCCAAGGCACCTTTCCCTGACTGCGGTGAGGATCCGGATCCCGAGAACTCTCTGGGCTGCAGCTACTACGCTCCCTGCGAGCGCTGAGCACAAGTGAGCTTATAAAACCCCGACCGTCTCGGGGTGTTCGAGGCCGCCGCACTGGCTTCGGGCCGTAATGAAGAGCGAGAGCAGCTCTTCCTCGCTCAACCCGAGCGCCTCAAGGGATTGGCCCACTGTGAAGGCCGCGCCTTCATGGTACCCCAAGCGGTAACCGTAATCGTCAAGGATGGCGTTGGCCGCATTGAGGATGTGCAAGAGCGGCCGAGCAAGCCCCCTGCCCAGCCGGTGGTGATCTCTTATGGCCATTTCCACAGCCGGCGGGAATTTATGCGCTCTGGCGTAGGTGGCTCCGATCTCTGTATGCGTGGTGCGGTAGCGATCTCGCTCGAGTTTCTCCACATCCTGCTCGGCTACAAGCGAATCGGTCACAAGCTGCCTGTAGCCTGCAGGATCCTGAGTGTACAAGATATAAGCCCCCACATTGTGCAAGAGTCCGGCGAGATACGCCTCCCCCACATAAGGGTATCCGACCCTCTGAGCGATCGACTCGCAGAGTTTGGCGCAGATTTGGTCGTGCTCCCAGCATTCCCGCCAAAAGCCCTCGCCGGGGGGAAACCATAGCCGTCGCACGGCTTCGGGCAAAAGCAGGCAGCGCGCGTTGAATGTCCCCAGGAGCTCAACGATGCTCTGGATCGAAAGCTGCTCCCGCGGAACCGCGATGTTGTTCAGGCTCAGGAGCTTAAGCACCTTGGCGGCGAGCATCGGCTCCCTGCCGATCACGCTGCATATGCATTCGGTTTCATCAGCCGACCGGGTCTCAAGGGCGAAAATCGTAGAAGGTGTATCGGGCGCAACCGTCGTCCAAGGGAAATCAGGCCGCACGGTACTGCTTTCACTCTCTTCCCAAGGCGCCAAAGGTGCTTGATCGCCTCCGAGTTCAAGCCAGCCCTCTCCGTCCTCCGAGCTCGTTGCGGTGGGATCAACCAGAGGGATCTTTGACACGAGGGAGTTTTCATCAAGCCGCGTTGCAGCTTCAAGCAGGAGTGATTGCGTTGAGTTCAGGCTTCCTTCGGAAACCGTGAAAGGAAGTTCGTGGTCATCGAATACGAAAGCTCCCTGCCTCCAGCGCAGGACCTCAAGGAAGATATCAAAAAGCTGGGCCCTAACCGCAGCCCGCAGCTGTTTCGGGGTTATTTTACCGTCGGCGATCAGCCTCTCACCGAAGTGCCCGGGGCCGCTCGGGCCGCGCTGCATGCTGCGTTCCACATCTTCAGCCTTTACGTATCCCAACCTCACGAGGAATGCGCCCAAACGGCGGGCTGAGTTGTGGCTTGTCGCGTAGACCAGGTTGCCTTCGTAAAAAAGGAAACTCCGCTCCTCGCGCTCGGTCAGAATCGTCAGGACCCCGGTCTTATTCCACTGCAGAAGCGACGAGAAAAGCTCCATTACGTTTATGCTTTGTAAACTGCCCTGGATACTCATCGCCCTGCACTCAGGTTCACGAAAACGCCCCTCTGCCGAGCTGTTCCGGCACATTGCCTATTTGGCCGCAGAAGTCTACTACGAGAGACTCCGCCCGGCAAAACCTCTACTCCAAAGCAGCTTTGCGCCCGGGGTACGGAGCTGCGCTGCATAGCTCAAGAACAAACCGAACACATTACCGGCACAAGCCCTTCCGCCTCCAATCTGTGCTGGTAAGATGAAGCTCCGTAAAACAAAGAGCCTGTAGAGCCCCACAATGAACATGACAAGCAAAGAAAGGCTCCTTGCCTGCCTTCGAGGAGAGCCCACCGACAGGGTGCCTGTTTCCACCTACGAGCTTGTCGGTTGGAAATCCGACTCTTGGGAGAACAACGAACCCTCTTACGCCCGCCTTATGGAGATCATTCGAAGAGACACGGACTGCATCTACATGTGGGACTCGGGGGGTGTTGTGCTTGAGCCTTCGATCTGCCG
>CAZGYL010000683.1:0-3083 GCA_964529985.1 uncultured Planctomycetia bacterium
GGCCTTACATGGGCGGCCAACAGGTCATCGGCAAGTAAAGAACACCGCTGCCGGACTCCGTCAGGCGGTATGGGGTGATTCACGGTTCAAAGAGGGGCCTGCGGATTAAAGATCCTGCTCTTCCACAGGAACGGTTTTGTGTAGGGTGCAGCCTTTTTCCTTGAGCTCCTCGGTAAGGCGCTTCTCTTCGGCGCGTAACTTCTCGATCTCCTCAGCCGCCCGCGACCGCCGCTCCGAGCTCTCCGACTGGAGATCCTCTTCGACCCAGCGCATCTTTTCCGCAAGCTCGCAGAGCTTTTCTTCGATTCTCAGGCAGGCAAGTTCCTTTTCCACCTGCCCCAGTTGCCCCTCGGCTTCGGGCGGTTCTTCGGTTCCTTTGAGTCGGCACGTAAGTCGTTCCTGCTGCAGGCGGCTTTGCTTTGCCAAGAAGTGGGCCTTGAGGTAACGCAGGCGCGTTTTCCATATTTCGTTTTCAAAGAGACGGACCAAATAGTCGCTCTTCTGGGCGCGGGCCTCTTCGAGTCGCTTCTTGAGATCTTCAAGTTGAAAGCCCCACACGCGTTTTTCGCGCTGCGCCCGGATCTCTTCCAACCGCTGCCTGGAGCATTCGATCTGAAGCTTGTAACGTTCGTTCATCCCCTCTCTGAAAGCTGCAAGCTTAAGCTCTGCCAGTTTCCGCCGCTCGGGCAGGTACTGCAGGAGGAAGCTGTAACCGCGGTCCCAGTTGGCATTGAAGGAGGCGAGGCGGTCCTGGAGGATTTTCCGCGAGAAGCGCCAAACTTTTTCGTACATGGAGACGTAAAGCTGCGCGGTGCGCCACGCCAAGCTGCGGGCCTCAAGAAGTTTTTCCTGAACCTTTTTCTTATCCCCGGGGGAGCTTTCCGCAAGCAGAGCCGCCAGCTCGTTGCGTACTTTCACAAACGCCTTCTTGGTTTCGTCGATTTGAGCGGCGATCGGCCTTGCTTCTTCAAGAACATGCTGGAAACCCCAGAAGGGCGGAGATTTGGAGAGGCGGTAATCGATGAGCTGCGACTCTGTAACAGGCCGCAGGATCATGGTCCCTCCTTCTCCGGCTTCGGCCATTGCGGTGACCTGCTGGGCGTAACGCGGATTGAGCTCTATCGGGGAAACATATTCGGCCAAGAAATGGGGGAACGCCGTAGGGTGAATGAGCAAGCTTGTAACCGCACTCTGCCGGCCGGTCCCCCCCATCGTTATCTCCACGACGTCCGGTATTTCGCGCTTTGGAGAGTCGCCCGCCTGAACCCTTCTACCGCTGTAACTGAACCCGAATATTAGCTCGGGAAGATCCTCGCCGCTTCTCCAGAGCAGATCCTCAGCCGGCACCTCCCAGTCCCTTCCCCCGTAGCGCCACTTGAGAATGACGAGCACGCGGTCCCCTTGCGTCAGGTAATAATCGTCCTTTCCGCTTGCAAGCCAGAAGGTTTCCTCCCTTAGCCCGAGCTTCTCCAGGGCTTGCGCTATTTCCTTTCCCGAAGCTCTGAACTTGATCACGGTTTCGTGGGTTGGGCCTCCGGGGCTGCAGCCGAAAACCTCGATCGCCTGAGCGGGAGCCACGAATGTAAAGGGCACGCGGACCTCCCGCGCCTTGGTGTCGCAGACTACTGCGGCACGTGACGGGGAGGAAAAGAGGAGAGGAAACGCGAGAAGAACTTTCACAAAGATCAAATCCCGAACGCTTCTCATGAATCTTCAGCTCCATTAAGCGCCGGCAAGGCTCAGGAGGCCCGGGCGCCGAGGTATGAAAGCACAAAAGAACAGGTCCAAGTATCGCCCAGGCCGACGGGATTTGTAACCTCAGCGGCATATCCCGCCTGAGCGATGAAACCTTCCGGCAGGCCTTGCAGGTCCGCTTTGTCTGAAAGAGGGAGCTCGGATTGCGCAACCTCACGGGCCGTTGGGAATGATCCGCGCGCACCGCGCAGCGTCGCGGCCTTGCCCGCGAAACCGAGGGCCTCCTTGACGGCCTCCTGCGGCTCAATGCCTTTTGCAAGCTGAAAGTGCGGCGTGTGCACCAGAAATCCTTGACGGGGGCCGGATACGGCTTCAACCATGGCGGCGCATTCCCGGGCGGTCACACCGAGCGGCGGGCGACCGGTTTTTTTCTCGTAGTAAACCTGAAGCTCGCTCTCGTTCATGCTCAGGATGTCCGCTGCGCTCAGAGAGGCGAAATACGCCCTCAAAGCCTCATCTTTCCAAGACCCGAGGCCGCCCAGGTCTACAAGCACTTTGGTCCCCTGAGCCTGCGCTGTGCCGATAATGCGCTCAAGCAATGCAAAATCCTCGGACTCGGCTGCGCTGAAAGTGCATGCGGTGCCGACCACGATAAGCATGTCGGGAGCTGATTCCTTGAGGTACGAAGGAACGCGGTTCGTCAGGTAATCCTTGAGCTTGGGCGAAAGAGATCGAACCGGCGGAGCCCCTCCGAAGGAAAGGATCGCTCTTTTGCCTTTGTGGGGCAGTATCAGGGAAATGGCTTCTGAATCGGAAACAGGCTCGGCCTGAGTGAGAAACTCCGAGGGAATCGATTCGGGAACGCGCTCCAGCGTGCGCGGGGACCAAAAGCCGAGGTAGTCCACTTCAACCGGCTTCACCGGCCGGTGGGGATCTTCAAGAAGCCTTGCGGCTGTGACTGCTTCGAGCGCGCAATTGGCCCCTATATGCACGTCGACAGTTACGGCCGGGAGCTCCTGGAGGTATGAGAGGATCTCCAGGAATTCTTCAGGCGCGATCCCCTCGGCCTCACAGGTGAGCTCTTCGTCGCGGCCGGCCTTCAGGCTTTCGGTCAGGGGAGCCAGTTTGGGGTAGCGCCCGGCGATCGCTTCCAGGTGCGGCCCGATATTGAGTATGGACACATCAGCGCACATGCCGTCAAAGCCGATCCCTATGTGAGACTTTTCAGCCATAACTCCGAACTCCTGTTGTACAAGCGGAACTTATAGGTAACGATTACGAGGGCCGGTACGGTGCAGAGACGGTTGCCCGTACCGCCGCTTCCTCCGTAAGATACCCGCAAGGAAGGTGACCATGGAAGAGCGCATTGTGGGAATGATCGTCGGTGC
>CAZGYL010000684.1:0-3082 GCA_964529985.1 uncultured Planctomycetia bacterium
CAACTCCTAGTTCGCGCCGGAGCCAAAACGCCTTTTTCTCAACTTGAAGCGCTTCCAGAGCCGCCTCAGCTGATTCAAAACGCTTCTCAGGTTCAGGGGCCAAAAGCCCTTTCAAAAGGTTCTTCACCTCCTCTGAAATCCGGGGCACGGAAGGGAAAGCCGGCGTACGCAGGTCGTGCATGCGGCTCAGGAGCGCAGTTCTCGGGCCTGAACCGTACGGCGCGCCGCCATAGAGCGAGCTGTAAAGTAAGGCTCCGGCGACATAAAGATCCGCCCGCACCGAAGGCAGCCGACGGCCGAGCAGAAGTTCAGGAGGGAGTAAACATTCCTGGGAATGAGGAACGCGCATGGGCGGCGGCTCGGAGGGATTGCCGCGCACGGCGTTTTCCAAGTTCACAAAGTGAACCACGCCGTCCGGATCCACAACTACGTCGTCAGGGCCCAGCGAGCGGAGAAATATCCCTTTTTCGTGAAATCTGCGTACAGCTTCAAGCAGGGCCCTTGCAAGCGCATTGAGCCGGCGTGGAGAGGCTTTGTTCACAGCCTGGGCGAAAGTCCTCTCCGCCGGAGCCTCGAAAACAGCGTACAGAAGCGACCCGAACCGGCCTTCATCGATCGGCGCCCCGAGCCAGTCGCTTCCAAGCTCAAGGCGAAGCGCAACCTCACGCTGTAGAGCCCGAACCGCTTCTTCATCGTCCCCAGGTACGACCTTTACTACAACCGCGCGATCAAGGGCCTCTTGTACACCTTTGTAAAGGAAACCGTATCCGGTACGCGCCGGCACACTTTCCAAGCGGAATCCCGGGATATGTAACCTGCCGGACAAATTTTCAGACTCCGCCATGGTTACCGCCGGCTTTCTCCTCGTTTGCTGCGCTCTGAAGACGCCTGCCCAACCCGAATAACCTCCTGCGGAACCAGCCACCTCGCCTCGCCCTCCAACCGAAGTCCCAGGCGGGGATCAAGTTCCGCCACCTTTCCTACTCGAACGCCTCCGCCTGTAAGAAGTCGGACTCTTCCACCGCTAATGACCTGCGCGGATTTCCACAAATCCAAAGCTTCCCGGCGGCGCTCGGGCTTCAGAAATTCAACGATTGCGCTGAAGCATGCAGCAATAAGCTCGTTGCGGTCCGGGACCGCTTCTGCAACCTCTCGCAAAGCGCCCGGAGGCCGAGGCGCCTTGGAAATCCCGTAGCTGTTTGGATCACCCGAGACGTTTATCCCTATTCCGGCTGCAAAACCCCCGCGGCCTTGCTCAATGAGAATGCCACCCAACTTGCGGCCTTCAACCGTAATGTCGTTGGGCCAAAGGAGCTTAAGCTCAGCGCCGCACCATTTCTGCAGTGCTCTCAGAACTCCCGCAGCTGCAACAGCCTGAAGCAAGGCACCTTCAATGAGCTCTTGTGGTACCCAAAGGCTGAACCATGCGCCTACAAAAGGCGGGGAGCACCACCTGCGGCCCCACCTGCCCCGCCCGGCGCTCTGCAACTCCGCGACCGCAAGAGGGCCGGCCGGCGGGGCCCCGCCGCCGCACCTATCTTCATTCCAAGGCGCTCCTGAAAGAAGCCGGGCGTTTGTGGAATCGCAAACAGGAAAAACAAATATGCCTGTCGTCTGCAGTTGCGGAGGCAGAAAACCTCTTATGCGCTCCTCGCTGTAAAGAACGGGAAGGCCCGAAATTTCCTTGCGGTCCCCTGAGTCCTTGATCTCAATGACCAAGCCGGCGACGTTGTGGCACCCGGCTGGAAGGGCTGCGACCTCAGCCGGTTCAAGTCCGCCCCCATAAGCCGCCAAGGTGACGGAGCGAAGGAAGCCGTCGTTTTGTTCCACCGCTTTGGTTCCCGAAAAACAAAACACCGGGTGAACCTTCCGGAGAGTGAATCTGCGTTTGGAAACTCCGGTTCTCCATCTTATCCGGAGACAGGCGGTTCGTTGAGCACTTCGGTGAAGCCCGAAAGCCTCGGGCGCTGTAAAGTCGATTCTTGTTCCGAAAAAGCCCTGCAGCACCTCTCATTCGGCGCGCCGGGCTTAAGTCTTACGCTGCCGGCTGACGAAGCATGGGTGGAGGGAATGATTTATGAGAGCGCCCTTTGCTTTTTTACCGGCTGCAGCTCTTTTTCTCTTTGTTTCAGGCTGTGCCTTCATACAAGGAGCAAAAGAGCAACTTCATTCTGCTGCGGTTTTCCCGGCACGGGCCGTTCAGAGCGTAACACGCGACCTTTTCCCCATACACCCTCCCATGCCCAAGGAGGTCATCGACCGGCCCGGGATTCACCGGCTCGACGCCCCGATCCAGGCAACGGAGATCCAAACCGAGAACGCCCTTTGGGGCCTGAAGTGACCTGAGGGCTGCCGGCGCCCGCCCCGTCAAGCTGAGCTTTCAGCTCCATGATCTTGTCCCTGAGGGCCGCTGCACGCTCAAATTCAAGGGCACGCGCAGCTTCGTACATTTCCCGTTCAAGTTCTTCGATCTGCTCCCGAAGATCGAAGTGTTTCTTGTCCTCACCGGCCACCGAAGCCACTATTTCCTGCGCGCGGGCAAGCTGCTCAATGCCGGGCCGAATCGCTCTCTGTATGCTCTTCGGCACAATGCCGTGGCGCCGGTTGAATTCTTCTTGGATCCGGCGGCGGCGCCTTGTCTCGCGGATCGCCCGTTCCATGGAGGCAGTAACGCGGTCGGCGTACAGAATAACCTCTGCATTTTCGTTGCGCGCCGCGCGTCCTATCGTCTGAATGAGGGACGTCTCTGAACGCAAGAATCCCTCCTTATCAGCGTCCATGACGGCGACAAGAGAGACCTCGGGCAGATCAAGCCCTTCCCGCAGAAGGTTTACTCCGACTACAACGTCATATACGCCTCTTCGCAGATCCTGCAGGATCTCAACACGCTCAAATGTGTTGACCTCGCTGTGCAGATACTGGCACCGGATACCGCTTCGGCTCAGATACTCGCTCAGATCCTCCGCCATGCGTTTGGTAAGCGTTGTGACAAGAGCCCTCTCGCCGCGTTCGATCCTTTTGCGGATCTCCTGCAACAAGTCACCCACCTGTCCTGAAGCCGGACGCACCTTCACGATCGGGT
>CAZGYL010000685.1:0-3071 GCA_964529985.1 uncultured Planctomycetia bacterium
CCGACTCTTGTCCAAGAGGCGCTCGGGCGAAACCCTACGTACGACATTGGTCTTTCCGAGTCTTGACCGCGAACGAGAGAAAGATTCTACGAATCATGGACACTTATATAATCGCGACGCGGAAAGAGTTTGCAGTCGAGGGGATCGGGGGTTCCGTCCCAACCGCATTCGGGGAAGGGCTCCGGTGGATTGGGGCCGGGGCCGAATAGGAACCTCAAGAGTTAAATCGGATCGCTTATGTCTATTTGGGAGTCGTCATTCACATCAGCTGAATCGGCGCACGGCGGTTGAGCACCGCCTGCAAAGAGGTACTTCAGGATATGCACGGCGTCGGCTATATTTTCTTCGCCGTCCGCATTTGCGTCCCCTCGAACGAAGAATACTCCGCTGTCCGGCGGTCTCGGAATATCTCTTATAACCAGCCCTTCAGGCCCTGGGAACGCAAGGACCCTCCCATCTTCAGATGTGCGCACCGCCCCGGTTCCTGCACTCGAATACAAGAGCTCAAGACCGCTCCGGCCGACCTCAGCACGGAACAGGTCCATGCGGCCCGAGGCCCAGTTAATCTTGGAGACTACCGCCACCCGACCGTCATCCTCAAGATAGGGGTAGCAGAAGTCGCCCGTACCAAGGGAGATTTTCCGCTCTTGTGCTGCATCGTAAACAATTGCTTCAGCGGATTCCGGGGAAACTTCTTTGAAATAAAGAACCCTTTGACCTTCAGCTGCAATTCCGGCCAGACGGATCGGCTCGTCTACAATCCAGCCTTTACCGTTTCGGCAGGCTACGAGGGCCGACTTGCCGCCCGCTTTGTTTCTTACCACAAAGAAAGCGAACCCCGGACCAAGAGGAAATTCCATTCGGATTTCACCGAAAGTGCGGGCACAATTCTGGAGTTCTTCGAAAGCTGCAAGTGCAGATATCCGAGCCTCCAGACCCGATCTTGTGATTCTCGCGATGTACTTCTTTCCTGAGGCGCGCTTGGCGTCGTAAAACTCCCCCGTGAGCATTACGGACGTACTTTCACCTTGCTTGCCGCGCCAAGCAAAGAGCCCGCAACGAAAACCGGGCCTTCCTTCGGACGGCTCGTGAAGTATGAAAACTTTGTGTCGCTTAAGGTCGACAAGAAGGAGCTTACCGCCGTTGTCCCCGATTACAAAGACGGTATCGGGAGTTTCAAAGACAACCTGTTGGACGCCGACAACCGGCAGGAGATACCGGGCGGCTGAAAAAGGCCTGGCGCTGAGGTCGATCGCCCAGAGCGCCACCGCTCTGCCCGAAGCTATATCGCGTACCTCAACGCTTCTGTCGAAAAGGACGAGCCGAGAGCCGTCCGGAGAAAGCGCTCTGATAATGAGCGTCGACCAGTCGACCCCTGCCCGCTCTAGGGCTTCCTTCGAAAGGAGGCCGGTTTCGTCCACAGCAAGAGTGAGTTTCGAGACTGGGCCTTCCATGTCTTCTTTGGCGAGAAAGTGCAGGGGCAGAGAAAAAGCGTCCGGCTGCGGTTCGGTGAGACTTTTCCTTGCAAGGGCGTAACTCGGCCACCAATCCCAAACAGCACCCCGCCGGCCGTTTTTCTCAAAACCTCCCACATCCCCGCCCGGTGCGGGAAATGAGATACTGTCAGCCACCTTTCCTATGGGCATGAGCTCACCGGACTCGATGACACCGTCCGCATCCCGGTCCCGCCAGACGTAAAATCCCGCAAGCTCCTTGCCCGCAAGAACCTTATCACCGTTTGTGTCAAAAAGGGCGAGTTTCTCAAAGCCGCTTCGATAGCCTTCGGCGGTACCGATCAGATCCCGGCCGCTCAGCGGCCCCCGCCAGATCAGGCCTTCCGGCCCCGCCGCGACTTTTGCAGGATCCTCGGGCCGAACCAGCAGGCCGTCGGTGCCGCCAACCCATTCAGTTAATTCCGGAAAGCCGTCCCCGTTTATGTCGAACACCCGGCAGTGCGAAAAGTCGATCCGATCACGGGGCTCCCAGGTGCCGGCGGCGACGCCCGGCACTCCGTCGAAATTCAAGTCAAGCAGGAGCGGACTTACATAAATCGTAGCGTAAATCTCGTATCGTGCGCCTTCCTTCTCAAATACCGGTCCGTGCGGCCCGGCGCCTCCGAATTTGGCGAGCCCGAGACGGCGGCCGGGATAGGCCTGTCCCGAAAGTTGTGGATCCAAAGGACCGAAGGAATCCCCCCAAGCTTCCCACAGTTTGTCTTGATATTGCTCGGAAAGGAGAGCCAGAAGAAAGGTCTCGGTGCTTGCAGGGCACCGGGAAAGGGAAGCTGCTACAACCGGCTCTCGCTCCGTACGAACCTTGGTGCCGAGGGCATCGAGCATCTTCAAAAGGGTCCATGCGGCGATTTCCAAGGGCCTCGGCGGTGTCGATGCGGAAGCCGGACCGAAAACAACGCTTAACAAGAGAACCGCTGCTTTTCTTCCCGGCATAGCTCTTATCCTCCGGCTTCTTCACTGGAAGGATTCAAAGCTTCTTGACTTTCTACTGTTTGCCGCTCGAATCGGGGGCGTGCAAAGTGGTACAGGAATTCACCTGAAGGGGAAAGGTCGCAAAAGGGGATTTGTTTCCGTGCTTTGCGTGAACGCCGGGAAATACGAAAATCACAGAGAAAACCGCTTGCGCAATCTTGTTGATTCTCTAAACCGATTGGCTTAGCATGAGGGTGGAGGCGGCACGTAGGGTCAATCCGGGAGGTGAGGTATGAGAAGAAAAAGCACGGGGCCCTTTCCGTCCTTCGGCCGCTTGTATGCGCTCATTGTAGTTTTTCTCCTCCTACCGGCTGCACCGGCGCTTTGCGGCATCGAGGAAGAGATTGAGGCTTGTCTTTCGACCTGTGACATCGAATGCCTGGAGTCCCTCTGGCAAAGCATTCCGGATCTTACGCTCAAGGAGTCCGCTTACCGGAGAGCGGTAAATTGCGCGGAAGAAAGGATATCCCAAGCCTGCGAGGCCGGCGATGCCGAAACGCTGGGTGCGTGGGCTCTCGAGGTCTCCGGAGAAAGCTTTTTCAAAGAGCCTGACAAATCCCGGCTCAATACGACGATCCAGCAATG
>CAZGYL010000686.1:0-3048 GCA_964529985.1 uncultured Planctomycetia bacterium
AAAAGAGCCCCATTGTCGTATCGGATCACGGCGGGCCGGCTGAAGTCGTTTCTTCGGGGGTTACCGGATTGCATGCAAATCCTTTTGATCCGGAATCCATAGCCGCAGGAATCCAAAAGCTTTGGACCAATGAAGCTTTGGCCCGCAGCCTGGGGGAGGCGGGCTGCAGGGAGGTCCACAAGCGGTTTTCCATCGCCGCTTTTGCAGACAGGTTTGAAGAAGCCCTTTCGGAGCACCTTTTCGGCGGAAAGCCGCTTCGCGAGGCCGGACAATGCGCGTCTTGATTGTGCACCCCAGTTTTTACCTTTACGGCGGGGCTGAACATTTGATCGTCAAGCTCTGTGAAGGTCTCAGGAGAAGGGACGTTGAGTGCGGAGTTTTGACAACTTCCATTCTGCCCGAGGTGGCTTCGGACCTGAACGGAATTCCTACAGAAGTCGTGCCTGTGGGGAGCGGCCGGCGGGTGCCCAAAGGCCGGAAGCTGGTACGGCGCCAAATCCAGGTGCTCAGCAAGGCGGTGTGCCGGATCAGCGGGCGATATGACCTCTTGAACGTACATAACTTTCCCGCGGAATTCATCGCACCTGCAAGCGCCAAGCCCGTCGTGTGGATGTGCAACGAGCCGGAGCTTTACCTGCGGATACACAGAGAGCACTTCAAGCACAAGCGCTGGAAAGCACGCCTTTTCTATCGCAGGCTTTTCAGACGGCAGAAGAAAATCATCAAACGCTGCATAAGTGAGGTTGTGGTCTCAGACCGAGCCAATGCGCAGCGTTTCGCCTCGGTCTACGGCCGCACGCCCGTTATAGTGCCTTACGGAATCGACTGGGAGTTCTTTTCGCAGCCTGCAGGTGGAGCGGTTGCCGGCGGCCTTCCCGGAGATCGCTTCATAGTGCTCCATGTCGGCACGATAACCCCCTTCAAGAATCAGCTCGCCACTTTAAAAGCCGCTTCGGAATTACGCAGGGAGATGCCCGATCTGCTTGTTGTTTTCGCCGGGCCTACGCTTAACTCAGGCTACCGCAGGATGCTCGATGAGCTGATAGAGCAGGAGGGGCTCACAGAACATGTCTTCTTCACCGGGAACCTGGACCGAACGGAGCTGCGCGGGCTTTACCACCGGGCCGATCTGCTGCTTCATCCCGTTGAGGCTCAAGGCGGCTGGTTGAGCCCGTTCGAGATGCTTTGCGCGGGAAAACCCATTGTGGTTTCCCCGAAGCTTACCTGTGCGGAGCTGATTCGGGAGGAGGGCATCGGAACGGTAACCGAGGCGTATGCCGCAGCGGTGAGGGAGATCAGAAGCGATCTTGAGCGCGCGCGGCGCGCAGCTGAGCGGGGAAGGGAATTCGTGCGGGCGAATCTCTCCTGGGATCGCTTCGCTGAAAGATTGCTTGAGGTTTTCAAACGCGCCGCGGATAAGGCGTAGGTGGTCGGCCGCTCGGTTCGGCCCTTCTATCTGTGCCCGTCCCAAATACCGTACTTTTCGATTCTGTGTTTTGTGCGGTAAGCACGGCAGCCCGCGCACAGTCGGGGTACGGGTTTCGAAGGGTCGTTCACCATAGCCTTGAACTGCATGTAATAGTCGTTCCGCCATACCTCCTCCATTGTTTCTTCGAGGAGGTTGCCGAAGGCGTATTTCCTCAGAAGCGGGCGGTTGTTGTTCATAAGCACCGCGCAGCAAGGCAACACCCAACCGGGCAGCATTATGTAGGGCTCAAGCCAGGCCTTGCAGCGTTCGATAGGCGGATTTGATTCTTCTTCAGCATGTACGAACTGAAACTCGATTCCGCCCTTGCGTTTCTTGAGCTCTTCCACGACCCACGAAGGGATGTGCTCCACGTAATAATGCCGTATCTGATCGAAAACGAGCAGGCCGGTGAATTCGATCTTTGTTGAAGAGCCTCCCCATTCCCACGGCCGGGCGATCGAGTTTATCAGATCGACGAACGCGGGGATCTCTTCCACGTTGTCCTTTGTGATGATGTACCTGAAGCTCAGGTGAGGAAAAGGCGTACGGTACTTTCTCTTGTAGGCGATCAGATCCTTAAGGCACTGTATGACGTTGTCGAAAGAACAGCCTACCTTTATCGCTTCGTAGGTTTCCTTGGTCGCGGCGTCCATGGAGACGTAAATGCCGTGCACGTATGGAAGGATTTCACGCCTCAAGCGGTCGAAACCTATATCGCAAAGGTGATCGACGAGCCAAATCGAAGTGCGGTGTTTTTCCCAAAGATACCGGAGCATCTTCGGGTAGTCGGGGTTCAGGAATGCGGATCCTTCACCGGTTAAGTTGACCCAACGGATCTTGGGGAATTGATCGACGATGTGTTTGAACTCATCAAAAGTCAAATGCCGGCGGACTTGGTCCTCTTTCTTCCAATAGATGTTTTCGCATATAACGCAACGCTTGTTGCATATGGTCGTGGTCTCCATCTCGAAATAAGGGGGGACGGGAACCGCGTCCGGCTTACGTATGAGCTCTGCGTCTTTGCCCTTGTAAAAACCTTCGCCGCAGGGCACACGGCGTTTGGTGAACCGGAAGTTGCGTAATTCCCCGAACTTAAAGTGGCGCAGGAGATAGAGGTAACTTTTCCGATCTACTTTCAGGCGCCGGCGCCGAAGCTGTTTGCGCTCCCGGCGCGTGTAGATTTCCCGCGAGAGCCGGCGAATGCAGGTCTCAGAGGCACCTTCTTTTCGTTGAGAGCCGTTACCGCCTGACACGATCCACTCCGCTTTGCAAACAGGACTGTTTTTTCAAGCGCCGAATCGCGCCACTTTATCCTGCTACCGCTGGAGGGTCAAGCGACAGGTGCTATTTCCGCCGTGTGCGCTGCTTCTTGCGGCTGCGGCGGGAGCGACCGCGCCTTGCGCGCGAAGTCGTATCGCGCCGCGTCCCTTGCTTGCCGTCCGGGGCTGTACGCTTTTGAAAGCATTTCCTGCGCTCGCGTTGCAGCGCTTGGGCTTGTGAAATGTAACGTTGCAGGTACGAAGTGGGGCGTCCCTCCGCGCGCTCCACTCCTCCGGCATATCCGTCACGCGATACACAGC
>CAZGYL010000687.1:0-3041 GCA_964529985.1 uncultured Planctomycetia bacterium
GACTCTTGTCTGAGAGGCGCCTGCCCAAAACCTTAGGTTCGACATACATCTTTCTCAGTGCGTGGCCACGAACCTGAACATGATTCTACGAATCATGCCCGTTTCTACAACTGAAGCAACGCTTCCAGGAGTTCGTCCTCCGCCTCACGAGTCCAGCGCCCTTGCTTGAGGCTCTCCTGCACCTGAGGTGAAAAATCAACGACTCCGGGCAGGTCTTCAACCAACGTAAGAGGCAATTGAGGAAGCTGCGGGTACAAGACAACCTTGTTTGTAATCCGCCCTTCAGCCACTGCTTTCAATCCTTGTTGCGCATGCTGCATACCCACAACGGCGGCCGCCGACGCATTGGTGTCCAGCTCGCCCCGTTCAACCTGTCTCAGCACGTTGATCATGTCCTCCATGCGGGAGCCCGTATTGCCGGTCACTGTGTGCTGATCGTAATGAATGTCGCCGAGGTTGACCGTTCCGGTCCCCCTCTTCAAACCGGCGAATACGTTAAGCACCCCGTAGCGCCCGAGGTACTTCCGCGAATCAACGACGACCTGCGGAACCGGCGCGCATGCGACCAGGTAGTTGACCCCCTGGGGAGCTGCCTTGCGCATTGAGGAATCAAAGTCAGGTGAGGTGGGATCCAGAAGCAGGAGCTCGACTTCGGCTTCCCGCGCCGTTTCGGAAAACCGGCGCTCTACGGCGTTAAGCCGCTCTGTGCTCGGATCGCTTACAATGAGACGGCGCAAGGCGGGCAGGCGCCCGAGGCGCCGCAAGTTCAAAGTTCTCAGGATATGCATTTGCCCCATCGGGCCGCCGCCGCCCAGGATCCAGACCACTTCGTCCCCGGGCTGGATATCGGCGCGCACGTAAGAAGCTTCAATACAGGCCCAAGGCTCTACAAGAGAAGCCTGCGAGTAGCCGATATCGGCCTCAATCGGTATGAGGTACTCCTGCACGCGCCTGTCAAAGACCCCGTACTGGATCATTCCACCCCACACGGCATAGCCCACAGCGGTGTTGTATTTGAAGAGATCCGCTTGAACTATATAGCGGCCCTTGACGTTTATGTGGGGAAGCGCCTGAGGGCCCTTTTCAATAATGGTGATCGAAATCTCATGACCCAGTACGACCTTGTCGCGTTGGATGTCATACCCCGCAAGCCTCGGGTGCTCGCCTCCGGCTTTGATGACCTTGATGTCGGAGAAACAAATCGAGTTCGTATCCACTCGAAAAGCAACATCTTCGGGCCCCGGCTTCGGTCTCGGGATTCGGGCGAGCGCGAGGTTCTCGAAGCCCGCACCTGAAAGCTGCCACACAAGTGTTGTGTCCGGAACGGAGTATGCCAGTTCGCGGTACTTGGTGAGTTTCTCGGCCATCAGCGCATCTCCTGTCCGCCAGTTACGTTGTAAGCCTGCCCGGTTTCGTAATCCTGCTCCAGTATGTAATAAATGGTTTTCATGACGTCGGGCACCGTGCAGCCGCGGCCCATGGGGATCTGTTTCTCGTAAATCCGGCGTACGTCTTCGCGGGTCGCACCCGGATATTTCGCGCGGTACTGGTCGAAGAGACCTCCGGGGGCCGACCAGAGCGGCAGATCAAAGAAATTCCCAGGGCAGATCGCGTTCACCTTGATGCCGTCTTCGATAAGGTCGAGCGCGATACTCTGCACCAAACCGATCCCCCCGAATTTGGATGCGGCGTATGCGGAATTGTACTTACTTCCCTTCTTGCCCGACTTCGAGTTTATCTGAATAATGTCGCCGCGCTTCTGGTGGCGCATGACCTGAGCGGCGACCTTCGCACAAACAAAAGATCCGACGAGGTTGACATCCACGATCCACCGCCACAAGTCAACCGGAAATTCCGTGATCTTAAAGGCTTTAAGCACTCCTGCATTGGCGATCATGATGTCCAGGCCGCCGCAAAGCTGAACCGCCTGCAGGATCACCCTCCGCATAGCGGCTTCATCGCGCACATCAGCACCGGCCGAATAGGCGCGGTCGCGTCCCCACCTTTCCCTTATCTCTTCGCAGACACCTTCAGCCCCTCGGGCATTCAAGTCTACGACCATGACGGTTGCTCCCTGGGCCGCAAGCTCAAGCGCGATCTGCCGGCCCACTCCCTGCGCCGCGCCTGTTACGACAGCTATCTTTCCGGAGACGCGGCCTGCGGGTTTTTCGGGTAGAGAGGCCCGCACGCCCCCGATCCATTCAGGCGGGACGGAACGTTTCAAGGCGCCCGGCATCTTCAAAATTCCGCCTGCAGCCTCACATTGAAGCGCAGCGTTCAAGAGGCCTTCAAAAGCACGTCGCACAAGCGAAGCTTCCCACGCCGTTCTCCCTGCGGTCAGTATCCCTCCCTCCGGGAGAACAAGAACACGCGGGTCCTCGCCCGTGCGCTTCCTGTAGGAAGCCACAGCGCTTGCAATCTTTTCGCGCCGGCGTTCAGGCGGATCGGCGGGTTGAAGCTTGACTGCAAGAGGTCCGGGGCCCAAAAGCGCCAGTTCGTCGAAACACGCAGGAAGTGCACTTAGGGCCTGAGCTCCGACGGGTGAATTCAGAATCCGAGCCACAGAAGGCACATAGGCAGGGAGCACGGCCGAAAGGTTTTCACCCAGCGCACCCCGCGCGCTGGGGACCGCCACTTCGATCATGTCCTCCCACCACGAAGGAGGTTTGCGCGAGGCAGCTCCGGGGAGAGTCTTGCCTTTGCGGCGGCCTCTTATGCGGCTCTGGAGATTGGAAAGAACTTTTTTTACGCAAATTTGAAGTTCATCACATGAAGAAGCACCTGCAAGAAATCCGTAAGCCGGCAGAATCACTCCTCCGGGCCCGGTGGAAGCGGCCGCAGGAGAGATCTCCCGCAAAGCCGCTGCGGCTCTTATGCCGGGCGGCGAGGCCTTCTGGGCTGCAAGCACTCCCGGCACGCGCGCGAAGCGGGACCCCTTTTTGCTGCAGACCAAAGCCGCCGGAGAAACTCCTCCCGCGGGCCTGCCGAGGCAAAACGCCCCAATACGGGCCGTAAGCCGCCAGGGCGAAGCCGCATGCAGG